>DATIVQ010000352.1:0-3535 GCA_035465735.1 Rudaea sp. | reverse complement strand
CCGTAACCGAATGCCGCTGTAATCGCAGCGCCGCAAACTTTGCGATAGGCTGTCACCATGCAGAAACGCATTCTCATCGTCGAAGACGAGGGATCGATCCGCGACATGGTCGCGTTCGCGCTGCGCAAGGCGGACATGGAGCCGATGGCGGCCGCGGACGCGCGCGAGGCGCAACTCGCCGTCGCGGCCACGGTGCCGGACCTCATCCTGCTCGACTGGATGCTGCCAGGCATGAGCGGGCTGGAGCTGGCGCGGCGCCTGCGCAAGGAACCGCTCACCGCCGAGGTGCCGATCATCATGCTCACCGCGCGCGGGGAAGAAATGGATCGCGTCAGTGGACTCGAAGCCGGTGTCGACGATTACGTCGTCAAGCCTTTCTCCACGCGCGAGCTGATCGCGCGCATCAAGGCAGTGCTGCGCCGCAGCCATGGCGACGACGGTTCGGGCGTCATCGAGCTTGGCGGATTGAAGATCGACGGTCCCGCGCACCGCGTGTACGCGGGCGCGGAAACGGTGCCGATCGGGCCAACCGAATATCGCCTGCTGCATTTTTTCATGACTCACGCCGAACGCGTCTATTCGCGCGCGCAACTGCTCGATCACGTCTGGGGCGGCAGCGTCTATGTCGAGGAGCGCACCGTCGACGTGCACATCCGCCGCCTGCGCCAGACCCTGCAGCCGTGGCGGCTGGATAACCTGATCCAGACCGTGCGCGGCGCCGGCTACCGGTTCTCGGCCACGGCGGCGTGATGGCAGCGCGCGCGCGCCGGCTCGCTGCGCAGTTGCGCGACTTGCGCGAAGCGGCGGCCGTCTTCCCGGACGCGCTGGTGCTGCTCGACGATGCGGGCCGCGTGCGCTGGATCAACCGCGCGGCCACGCGCCTGCTGGGTTTGACCTGGCCGGGCGATCGCGGCGAGCTCCTGGCCGAGCGCCTGCAAGGCAGCAAGCTCGGCGACTGGCTGCGCAGCGGCGAAGCGCGTGCCGATGACATCCCCGCGCCGGCCGATGCAGCCATTCGCGTCAACGCGTCGCTGATCGCCTTCGGCCACGGCCAGCGCGTGCTGCGCGCGCGCGACATCACCGAACTCGCCCGACTCGACCAGGTGCGCCGCGACTTCGTTGCCAACGTCTCGCACGAATTGCGCACGCCGCTTACGGTCATCCACGGTTACCTGGAATTGCTCGATCCGGAAGAGGTGCCCGCGCTCGCCCCGGTCATCGCTGAGATGCGCGCGCAATCGCGGCGCATGGGCCAGATCGTCGAGGATCTGCTGACCTTGTCGCGCCTGGAGATGAAGCGGAGTTTGCAGGATGAACACGTGGCGACGGCGCCCATGTTCGCAACCATCCGCAAGGAGGCCGAAGCGCTGAGCCAGGGCCGCCACCGCATCGTGCTCGAGGATAGCGCGCATTGCGACTTGCTCGGATCGCCGAAGGATTTGCACAGCGCGTTTTCCAACCTGGTCAGCAACGCGGTGCGCTACACGCCGACCGGTGGCGAGATCATCATTCGCTGGCGGCGCACGCCGACCGGCGCGGAATTTTCCGTGACCGACACCGGTTACGGAATTCCGGCCGAGCATCTGGCGCGCCTGACCGAGCGTTTCTACCGCGTGTCGTCGAGCCGCTCGCGCGGCACGGGCGGCACGGGCCTGGGACTGTCGATCGTCAAGCACGTGTTGAACCTGCACCAGGCGCGCCTGGCCATAGCCAGCGAACCCGGCAAGGGTTCGACGTTCTCCTGCCAGTTCGAACGTGAGCGCTTGCTCGAGCCCGGCAGCGACGCAACCTGATCCGGGCGCGATTCCGGCGCACGTGGTGGCGCCTGTCATTTTTCAGGAAAACCACGGTCACCGAACTGCAATACTCGAGCGGCATGCTGTGCGCGTTCACGCCCCAGCATGCCAACGATACGGAGCCAATCATGCGTTTGAATCTGCTTGCCCTCGCCACCGCCGCCGCGCTTGGCGTCATCGGAACCCACGCCCGCGCCGATGCGCTGAGCGATATTTTCACCCAGGGTCACGTTGACGGCGAATTGCGCACCTACTATTTCAGCCGACTCTACGACGCGGACTCTGTCCCCGATGCGAACGCGTTTTCCGCCGCCGCGCTGATCAATGCGAATACCGCCACGTTCGGCGGCGGATTCAGCCTCAACGGTTCGTTCCTGACCGCCAATTCGCTGGGTACGCAGTCGTCCACGACATCGAAAATCGATGTGACGCTGATGGGACCGACCGATTCGGTCAGCGCGCTCAGCCAGGCGAACCTGCAATACAAGAACGACTGGGCCTTGCTGCGCGCTGGCTACCAATATCTGAATACGCCGTGGATGGGTTCGAGCGACTCGCGCGTGATGCCAGCCTCGTACAACGCGCTCTCGGCCGATTTCAAACCGGCGGCGGGTTGGGACGTTCTTGCCCTGCGCAGTTTCGACTGGAAGAGCCGCACCTCGAACGGCTACTACTCGACCAATTTGTACTATCCGTCGACATTCGACGGCGACTCCATGTACGGCGGTCTCGGCGCGGTTCCGGCGACCGCGTCCAAGGCCAATGGCGCGTGGGCCCTGGGCACGACGTACGGGCAGGGCGGTTTCAAGTCGCAGCTGTGGTATTACGACTTCCTGCGCTTTGCGAAGATGGTTTACGCCGATGCCAACTACACATGGAAAACCGGCAGCGGGTTCGACCCGTTCGTGGCCGCGCAGTACGTGCATGAGTCCGGTGGAGCAAAGAACAATTTCATCCTGAACAACTCCAAGTTGTTCGGCGTGGCCGGCGACGCCGTGCGCAACCGCACCTGGGGCGTGGACGCGGGCG
This sequence comes from Rudaea sp., assembly GCA_035465735.1. Lineage (GTDB taxonomy): Bacteria > Pseudomonadota > Gammaproteobacteria > Xanthomonadales > Rhodanobacteraceae > Rudaea. Next base: position 710 of record DATIVQ010000352.1, on the reverse strand, counting down.
TCGCGTTCGCGAACGGCAAGTTTGACGTCAGTTACAACAAGATGAACGCGCAGAGCGGCGCCGTCGGCGATGGCGCGCTGATTTCGCCCTACACCGCCGGTTATGCCACCGACCCGTTGTATACGACTTCGATGATCCGCGGTCTGGTCGAGCAGGGTCCCGGGCATGCGTGGAAAGCCCGGTTCACCTACGGCTTCCTGCAGAACCGCTTGCTGTTCGTCACCTCGTACGCGAAATACTCGACGCTGCTGCGCGGCGACAGCAAGAATCTGTACTTCGACCTCACCTATTCGCTGGACGATTACCTGAAAGGTCTGTCCGTGCGCAATCGCTGGGAGCGCTCCAGCGGCGGCATCGGCACGAATCCGGGCGATCGGCCGTTCACCTACAACCGTGTGATGCTCACGTACAAGTTCTGATCCCACCTCGTCAGGGTGCTGGCTGCGCGTCGGGACCGCGCAGCCAGCGGCATGTAACGGCGGCCGCAAGGCCGCCGTTTTGGGTGCGCGGAGGCAAGTCCCCGCGTTGTCACGAAACTGCAATCGGTGCATCATCCCGCCGCAACGCGAGTTGCGTAAAAAGGCGGCGGTCAACAAACCCGCAACAGGAGATACCATGCGTCCTTTCCGTACTCTTTGTCTCGCCCTCGCATTTGCCGCCGCGCTGCCGGCCGTCAATGCCGCGGCCGCCGATATCACCGGCGCCGGCAG
>DATIVQ010000351.1:0-1545 GCA_035465735.1 Rudaea sp. | reverse complement strand
GAACGCAGCGTCACCGAGGTCGAGCTGAAGAAATCCTTCCGCCGTCTGGCGATGAAATACCATCCGGACCGCTGCCCCGACGATCCGCATGCGCAAGAGAAGTTCAAGGAAGCCAAGGAAGCCTACGAAGTACTTGGCGATCCGGACAGGCGCGCGCTTTACGACCGTCATGGCCACGCCGCCTTCGAGCAGGGCATGGGCGGACGCGGCGGCGCCGGTTTTGCCGACATGGGCGACATCTTCGGCGATATTTTCGGCGACATCTTCGGCGGAGGGCGCGCGCGAGCGCAGCGGCGCGGCGCGGACTTGCGCTATATCGTGGAACTCGATCTGGAAGAAGCCGTGTTTGGCGTGGAAAAGGAAATCCGCGTGCCGACGCTGGCGGCCTGCGAAAAATGCGCGGGTTCTGGATCCGCCGACGGCAAGCTCGGCACCTGCGGAACCTGCCAGGGACACGGTCGCGTGCGCATGCAGAACGGGATTTTCTCGATCCAGCAGGCCTGTCCGCATTGCGGCGGCAGCGGCAGGAAGATCGCCAATCCCTGCAAGGCCTGCCACGGCGAAGGCCGTGTCGAGCACGAGAAGAAACTCGCGGTGAAGATTCCGGCGGGCGTCGACAGCGGCGATCGCATTCGACTTTCGGGCGAAGGCGAAGCCGGGCCGGCCGGCACGCCGGCGGGCGACCTCTACGTCGAGGTCAACGTGCGCGAACACGCGATCTTCCAGCGCGAGCGTGACGACCTGTTTTGCGAGGTACCGATCCGCTTTTCGCAGGCCGCACTCGGCGCCGAACTCGAAGTCCCAACACTTGGCGGTGAGGCGTCGATCAAGATTCCCGCTGAAACCCAGACTGGCACGCTGTTCCGCCTGCGCGGCAAGGGCGTGCGCAACGTGCGCAGCGGCCACGTCGGCGACTTGATCTGCCGCGCCGTGGTGGAAACGCCGGTCAAGCTCAGTAAGCACCAGCGCGAGCTTCTGCAGCAGTTCGAGGCCAGCTTCGGCGACGATGCCGGCAAGCACACGCCACGCGCGAGTTCCTGGTTGGACGGCGTAAAGCGTTTCGTGGAACGCGTGACTTCCTGAATCACGGCGTTGCGGCTAGGATTGCCGCATGAGCGATCTTGTCGACGTCGTCGTTTATGGTTCCTCGGGCCGCATGGGCCAGGCGGTAGTCAGGTCGATCCTGGAATCCGACAAGGCGCGCTTGTCCTGCGCGCTGGTGCGACCGGGTTCGGGTCTCGCGGACGAACCGCTGGATCGCGTCTTCGGTACGTTGCCGCGCGTGGTGGATTTCTCCACGGCACTGGATCCGGACGTTCCTTGCGACGTGCTGGTGGATTTCAGCGGTCCGCATGCCTTCGATGCCGCGCTCGCGCTGGCGGTGGAGCGCCGCGCCGCCTTCGTCAGCGGCACCACCGGATTGCGCGACGAACAGTTCGCCGCACTCGAACGCGCGGCGCAAACGATCCCGGTTTTATGGGCGGCGAACTTCAGCCTCGGCGTGGCGATGCTTTTGCGCGTGGCCAAGCGCATCGGCGCGGCGTT
>DATIVQ010000350.1:0-7917 GCA_035465735.1 Rudaea sp. | reverse complement strand
AGCGGCGAAGTCGTGGACGCCTGAGGAAACGATCATGGTACGCCTGGAAAAATTCTACAAAGACGAAGTGGTGCCGAAGCTGATGCAGCGTTTCGGCTACAAGAACGTGATGGAAGTGCCGCGTCTGTCCAAGATCACGCTCAACATGGGCGTGGGCGAGGCCACCGGCAACAAGAAGATCCTCGAGAACGCGCTCGCGGACATGACCAAGATCGCCGGCCAAAAACCGGTGGCGACGCTGGCGCGCAAGTCGATCGCGACGTTCAAGATCCGCGACGGCTGGCCGATCGGCTGCAAGGTCACGCTGCGCCGCGCCAAGATGTACGAGTTCCTCGATCGCCTGATCAACATCTCGCTGCCGCGCGTGCGCGACTTCCGCGGGGTGTCCGGCCGTGCGTTCGACGGCCGCGGCAACTACAACATGGGCGTTAAGGAACAGATCATCTTCCCGGAGATCGATTTCGACCAGGTCGACGCAATGCGCGGCATGGACATCGCCATCACGACCACGGCGAAGAACGATGCCGAGGCGAAAGCCCTGCTCGAAGCATTCAGCTTCCCCTTCCGTAACTGATTCGCTGCAACTGAATTCCAAGAGACTATTGCAATGGCTAAAACCTGCATGATCGAGCGCGAACTCAAGCGCACGAAAACGGTGAAGAAGCACGCGGCCAAGCGCAAGGAGCTGAAGGCCATCGTGCTCAGTCCGAAATCCTCGTACGAGGAGAAGATGGACGCGCAGACCAAGCTGCAGAAGCTGCCGCGCGACGCCAGCCCGACGCGCCAGCGCAACCGCTGCGAGCTGACCGGCCGTTCGCGCGGCGTCTACCGCAAGTTCGCGCTCGGTCGCCACAAGCTGCGCGAAGCGACCATGCGCGGCGACGTGCCGGGTCTGCGCAAGGCCAGCTGGTAACCATTGATTTTTGAGAAGTCCGGGGTGGACTTTTCGCTAACAGATAAACAACCGATTCCATTTCGGATATCGATGCCGAGGAAATGAAACAATGAGCATGACTGATCCCATCGCCGACATGTTTACACGCATCCGCAATGCTCAGGCCACGGCCCGGCCGACAGTGCGCATGCCGGCGTCCAACGTCAAGGTCGCCATCGTCAAGGTCCTCAAGGACGAAGGCTATGTGCGCGACTTCCAGGTCAGCAAGGACGGCGCCAAATCCGTGCTCGAAATTGCGCTGAAGTATTTCGAAGGCCGGCCGGCGATCGACAAGCTCGACCGTGTCAGCCGCTCGGGTCTGCGCGTGTATCGCGGCAAGGACAATCTGCCCAAAGTCATGGGCGGACTCGGCATTGCCATCGTTTCGACGCCCGACGGCATCATGAGCGACACGCAGGCGCGCGCCAAGGGCGTCGGCGGCGAAGTCATCGGCACGGTTGCGTAAGGAGTTACGAATGTCTCGTGTAGCTAAAAAACCCATCGCGCTGCCCAAGGGCGTCGAGTGCACCGTGGCCAAGGACACCATCACCGTCAAGGGGCCGAAGGGCACGTTGAAGATGGCGGCGATTGCCGGTGTCCAGGTCGCGATCGACAAGGGCAACGTCAACTGCGCCGACGGTTCGGCCGCAACCAAGTTCGCGGGAACCACGCGCGCGCTGTTGGCCAACATGGTCAAGGGCGTGAGCGAAGGTTACCAGAAGAAGCTTGAACTGGTCGGCGTCGGTTACCGCGCCGCCCTGCAGGGCAAGGACCTGAACCTGACTCTTGGATTCTCGCACCCTGTCGTATTCAATGCGCCGGAAGGCATCACCCTGACCGTACCAAGCCAGACCGAGATCCTCATCGCCGGCGCCGACAAGCAGCGCGTCGGCGAAGTTGCGGCGAAGATCCGCGCGTTCCGTCCGCCCGAGCCTTACAAGGGCAAGGGCGTGCGCTACGCCGGCGAGCGTATCACCCTCAAAGAAGCCAAGAAGGCCTAAGGCCTATCCGCTTCCGGAGAATAATGATGAGCGAAAAGAACACTGCAAGACTGCGCCGCGCCAAGACGACGCGCGCGCACATCCGCAAGCTCGGCGTACCGCGCCTGACCGTGCATCGCACCGACCAGCATATCTACGCCCAGGTCATCTCGGCCGAAGGCGACAAGGTGCTGGCCGCGGCATCGACCGTGCAGAAGGACCTTGCAAAGGGGCTGAAAGGCACCAAGAACAAGAACGCTGCCGCAGCCGTGGGCAAGGCGATTGCGCAGAAGGCGAAGGCGGCCGGCGTGGAAGCGGTGGCGTTCGACCGCTCCGGTTTCCGTTATCACGGCCGCATTGCCGCGCTCGCGGACGCCGCGCGCGAAGCGGGACTGAAATTCTGATCCAACGAGTCAACCACAACTACAAGCGACTTCGGTCGTAATTAATGTCCACCGGGTGACCGGCGGCAAACAGGCGAGAACAGATGGCAAACAACAACGAACGTGAAAACAGCGACGGCATGCTGGAAAAGCTCATTGCCGTCAACCGCGTGGCCAAGACGGTCAAGGGCGGCCGGCAGATGAGCTTCACCGCGCTGACCGTGGTCGGCGACGGCGACGGTCGTGTCGGCTTCGGCTACGGCAAGGCACGCGAAGTACCGGTCGCGATTTCCAAGGCGATGGAGCGCGCGCGCCGCGGCATGGCCCATATCAAGCTCAACAACGGCACGTTGTGGCATGCGGTCAAGGCCAACCATGGCGCCGCGCGCGTGTACATGCAGCCGGCTTCCGAAGGTACCGGCGTGATCGCCGGCGGCGCGATGCGCGCCGTGCTCGAAGTGGTCGGCGTCAAGAACGTGCTGGCCAAGGCGGTCGGTTCGCGCAATCCGATCAACCTGGTGCGCGCGACGATCAAGGGTCTGCAACTGATGGCCACGCCGGAGCGCATTGCGGCGAAGCGCGGCAAGAAGGTGAGTGAGGTGGGTGGTTATGGCCAAGGCTAAGACATCGAAGGCAGCCGGCACGATCCGCGTGCGCCTGTACAAGAGCATGAACAGCTGCCAGTGGAAGCATCGCCTGAGCGTCAAGGCGCTGGGCCTGAACAAGCTCAACGACGTGCGCGAGTTGAAGGACTCGCCGCAGGTGCGCGGCCTGGTCGAGAAGATCAATTACCTCGTGCGCATCGAAGAAAGCGCCTAAGCAAAAGCCTATTTTGGAGTCCGCATCATGCGTTTGAACACACTCAAGCCGGCGAAGGGATCGCGCAAGACGCGCGTGCGCGTCGGTCGTGGTATCGGCTCTGGCCTGGGCAAGACCGCCGGCCGCGGCCACAAGGGCCAGTACGCGCGTACCGGCAAGGGCAAGGTCAAACCCGGATTCGAGGGCGGCCAGATGCCGATGCAGCGACGCCTGCCGAAGGTCGGCTTCCGCTCGAAGCTTGCCCGTGACACATCCGAAGTGCTGCTGTACAAACTCGACTCGCTCAAGGCCGACGCGATCGATTTCGCCGCTCTCAAGGCAGCCGGTCTTGTCGACACGCGCGCGATCCGCGCCAAGATCGTCAAGAAGGGCGAGATCAAGCGCGCAGTCAAGCTCAAGGGCGTGGCGGCGACGGCCGGCGCCAGGGCGGCGATCCTCGCCGCCGGCGGCAGCGTGGAGTAAGGAGTCATCGTGGCGGCGCCCAACCAGTCCAGCAACAGCCTGCTCGGCAATCTCGGCAAGCTGACCGAGCTCAAGCAGCGCATCCTGTTCGTGATCGGGGCGCTCGTCGTTTATCGGCTGGGCTCGTTCATTCCCGTGCCGGGCGTGAACTCGGATGCAATGACCAAGCTGATCCAGGGCCAGGGCGGCGGTCTGGTGGACATGTTCAACATGTTCTCCGGCGGTGCGCTGGCGCGCTTTTCGCTTTTCGCACTTGGCGTGGTGCCATACATTTCCGCGTCGATCATCGTGCAGATGTTCGGCTCGGTGATCCCGAGCTGGGCGGCGATGCGCAAGGAAGGCGAGTCCGGCCGGCGCAAGCTGACCCAGTACACGCGCTTCGGCACGATCGGATTGGCGGCGTTCCAGGCATTCGGCATCGCCACCATGCTCCAGCACCAGGCCGGTGTCGTTTACGCGCCCGGTCCAAGCTTCATTTTCACCGCCATGGTCGGCCTCACGGCCGGCACCATGTTCCTGATGTGGGTCGGCGAGCAGATCACCGAGCGCGGCATCGGCAATGGCATTTCGCTGCTGATTTTTGCCGGCATCGTCGCGGGTTTGCCGAGCGCGGTCGCGCGTACACTGGAAATGTCACAGCAGGGCGAAATCACGCCGATGAAGGTGCTGGTCATCCTGGCGCTCGTCGTCCTGGTTACCGCGTTCGTGGTGTTCATGGAGCGCGGCCAACGCCGCATCACCGTGAACTACGCGCGCCGCCAGGGCGGTTCGCGCGCGTACATGAACCAGAGTTCGCACCTGCCGCTGAAGATCAACATGTCGGGCGTGATACCGCCAATCTTCGCCTCGTCGCTGATCCTGTTCCCGGCTACGGCATCGTCGTGGTTTTCCAATGGCGCCGATATCCGCTGGCTGCAGCAGATCACCGCGGCGCTGAGTCCGGGCGAGCCGCTGTACGAGATACTGTACGGTGCGATGATCATTATTTTCGCCTTCTTCTATACCGCACTGGTGTTCAACTCGAGCGAAACCGCGGACAACCTGAAGAAGTCAGGTGCCCTGGTGCCGGGTATCCGTCCGGGTCGTGCGACCGCCGAATACATCGACGGCGTGCTGACCCGGCTGACCGGTGCGGGTGCGATCTACCTCGTGGCGGTGTGCCTCATTCCTACCCTGCTGCAGCAGAACTGGCATGTGCCGTTCTATTTCGGCGGTACGTCGCTGCTGATCGTGGTGGTCGTGGTGATGGATTTCACCGCGCAGGTTCAGGCGCATCTGGTCTCGCACCAGTACGAAAGCCTGCTCAAGAAAGCCAACCTGAAAGGGTATGGCCGCGGCGGAAACATGCGTTGATGCACGGATTAGAGGACGGGCGCAGAGATTGCGCGCTTTGATAATGCTGCAAATCGGTTTATAATTCACGGTTCACTGCGGATTTTGCGCGGAAACCGCTTTCGGAGACAACGAGATGGCGCGTATTGCGGGTGTCAATTTACCGGTGCAGAAGCACGTCGTGATCGGCTTGCAGAGCATCTTCGGCATCGGCCGGGCACGGTCCAAGCTGGTGTGCGTGGCGGCGGGCGTGGATCCCTCGACCAAGATCAAGGAACTGACCGAAGGTCAGGTCGAGAAACTGCGTAGCGAAGTCGCCAAGTACACGATAGAAGGTGACCTGCGCCGCGAGAACGGCATGGCCATCAAGCGCTTGATCGACCTCGGCACCTATCGCGGCCTACGCCATCGCCGCGGTTTGCCGGTGCGCGGCCAGCGCACGCGCACGAACGCGCGCACCCGCAAGGGCCCGCGCCGCGCGATCAAGAAGAACTGACCTTGCTCCAGACCGATTCCATCGAAATTCTGCGGATATCCTGACAAATGAACAAACCGGTCGCTGCTGCTGCCAAACCGAACAAGAAGAAAGCCAAGCGCGTCGTCACCGACGGCGTCGTGCACGTGCAGGCTTCTTTCAACAACACTGTCGTGACGATCACCGATCGCCAGGGCAACGCGCTGTCTTGGGCGACAGCCGGTGGCGCGGGGTTCCGCGGTTCGCGCAAGTCCACTCCATTCGCGGCCCAGGTCGCGGCGGAAAAGGCCGGGCGCGTGGCCGCCGAGTACGGCGTCAAGACCGTGGAAGTGCGCATCAAGGGTCCGGGTCCGGGCCGCGAATCGGCCGTGCGCTCGCTGAACGCGCTCGGCATCAAGGTCACCAACATCATCGACGTCACGCCGATTCCGCATAACGGCTGCCGTCCGCCGAAGCGTCGTAGAGTCTAATTTTTGCGATCGTCCTGATTGCGTGAATCACAAACCGGCCATCCGTGGCCGGACTTCTGGAAAGAGAACATGGCTCGCTATATTGGTCCCAAACTCAAGCTGTCCTGCCGCGAAGGCGCCGACCTCAATCTCAAGAGCCCGGCGCGTGCGATCGAGTCCAAGTGCAAGAAGTTCGAAAAGCTGCAGAAGCCGGGCCAGCACGGCGCGGCCGCCGGCAAGAAGGGACGACTGTCCGACTATGCCGTGCAGCTGCGTGAAAAGCAGAAGGTCAAGCGCATCTACGGCCTGCTCGAGCGCCAGTTCAGCAACTACTACAGCAAGGCCTCGCAGCTCAAGGGCAATACCGGCGAGAACCTCCTGCGCATGCTGGAAGGGCGTCTGGACAACATCGTGTATCGCATGGGATTCGCGGTCACGCGCGCGCAGGCGCGCCAGCTGGTGTCGCACAAGGCGATTGAGGTCAACGGCAAGAAGGTAAATCTGCCATCGTATCAGGTCAAGGCCGGCGATCAGGTTGCGATTGTCGAGAAATCGCGTGGCCAGTTGCGCATCACCGAGGCGCTGAATCTGTCGCAGCAAATGGACCTCGCGCCGAGCTGGATCGAGGTGGATGCGAAGAAATTTGCTGGTTCGCTGAAGGCGCTGCCGGAACGTTCGGATCTACCCAGCGACATCAACGAATCGCTGATCGTCGAGCTTTATTCGAAGTAATTTGTTGAATAACCACCCGGCACAGGATGTGCCGGAGCGGCAAACGCGGCGCGATACGCGCGACCGTTTGTGAACAGATCGCGGCAGGATGCCGACCAACCCATTCCCACTATTTGGAGAGCGTAGTTCATGGCACAGTCGCCTACTACCATCCTGCGCCCGCGCGGCCTGCATGTCGAACGTACCGGTGCCAACCGCGCCCGCGTCGTCGTCGAGCCGCTGGAACGCGGTTTCGGCCATACTTTGGGCAACGCGCTGCGGCGCGTGCTGCTGTCCTCGATTCCCGGAGCGGCCGTCATCGAAGTCGAAATCGATGGCGTGCTGCACGAATACACGACGCTCGAGGGCCTGCAGGAAGACGTGATCGAAGTCCTGCTCAACTTCAAGGACGTCGCGATCCGCCTGCACAATCTCGATGAAACCACCGTGACCCTGTCGAAGAAAGGCAAGGGCGTCGTCACGGCCGGCGACATCAAGGTGGATCACAACGTCGAGATCCTCAATCCCGAGCATGTACTTTGCCACCTGACCAAGGACATCGCGCTGAACATGCGCATCAAGATTGCGCGCGGCGTCGGCTACGTGCCGGCCACGGCGCGCCGCCGCCCGGACGAGGAATCACGTCCCATCGGCCGCCTGCAACTCGATGCCTCGTTCTGCCCCGTGCGCCGCGTCGCCTACGAAGTCGACAGTGCCCGCGTCGAGCAGCGTACCGACCTGGACAAGCTGATTCTCGACATCGAAACCAATGGCACGATCGACGCCGAGGAAGCGGTGCGCAAGTCGGCTGAAATCCTGATGGACCAGCTCACCGTGTTCGGTGATTTCAGCCGCCGCGAGAGCAGCGACGCGAAGGCGGAAAAATCCGGCGTGGATCCCGTGCTGTTGCGCCCGATCGACGATCTGGAACTGACCGTGCGTTCGGCGAACTGCCTCAAGGCCGAAAGCATTTATTACATCGGCGACCTGGTGCAGCGTACTGAAGTCGAATTGCTGAAGACGCCGAACCTGGGCAAGAAGTCGCTCACCGAAATCAAGGATGTGCTCGGCGCGCGCGGTCTTTCGCTCGGCACCAAGCTGGAAAACTGGCCGCCCTCGGGCCTGTCTTCCGGCATGCAAATGAACTGATTCACCGAAGTCCAATGGGGGCGCGGTCCCTGCGAACTGAAAGTTCACCTCGTGCGGAATTGTCCGCCCGAGGCTACAATTATAAAGTTATACGAAGGAATTACTTATGCGTCATATGAAATCCGGTCGCGCTTTCAGCCGCACCTCCAGCCACCGTCAGGCCATGTTCAAGAACATGGCGTCGTCGCTGTTCAAGCACGAATTGATCAAGACCACGCTGCCA
>DATIVQ010000349.1:0-2719 GCA_035465735.1 Rudaea sp. | reverse complement strand
TACGGACGCTGGAATTCGCCCAAGTACCTGTTCGGCGAAAGCTACGGCACCACGCGCTCGGCGGTACTCGCAAACGTACTGGAAACCGAACAAAGCGTGGACCTCAACGGCGTCATGCTGCTGTCGCAGATTCTTTCGTTCGCCAACGACATCGACGCGCCGCAATACGATCCCGGCGTCGACCAGCCCTATGCGCTGGCGCTGCCGACCTATGCGGCGACCGCGTGGTACCACCACAAGTTGCCGAACCAGCCGCCGCAGCTCGAGCCATTCCTGCGCGAGGTCGAGCAGTTCGCGATGACCGACTACACGGTCGCGCTCGCGGCCGGCTCCACGCTCGATCCCGAGCGGCGCCGCGCGATTATCGCCAAGCTGCACGATTACACCGGCCTGCCGGAGTCCTACATCGACAAGGCGGACCTGCGCGTGTTTGGCGGCGAGTTCGAGAAGACCCTGCAGGACAATGCCGATCTCACCACCGGCCGTCTCGACTCGCGCTTTTCCGGCCCGGCGATGGACCCGCTGGAGCAGCAGTCGGCCTACGATCCGCAATCAGCGGCGATCAGTTCGGCGTACGTGTCGATGTTCAACGACTACGCGCGGCGCACGCTCAAGTTCGGCGACGGCATGACCTTCCACGAGTTCGGCGACGTGTATCCGTGGGACTGGAAGCATCGCACGCCCGGCCTGCCGCCCGGATTCTTCCCGTCGTCGACGAACGTGATGTCCGACCTCGCCGTGGCGATGAAGTACAACCCGCAGTTGCACGTGCTGCTCGCCGGCGGTTACTACGACCTGGCCACGCCGTATTACGCCGCCGAATTCGAGATGCACCACCTGCCGATTCCGCAGAAGCTGCAGGCGAACATCGAGTACGCGTTCTTCCCCTCCGGGCACATGGTCTACGCGCACGAGGATTCGTTGAAGAAGCTGCACGACGTCGCGGCGGCGTTCATCGGCCGCACGGACAACCTGAGCCACTGAACAACGTGCTGCGCCAGGACGGGCGCAGCGGTCGGCGTCAAGTCGCCAGATGGGTTATCGACAGGCGGCGCTGCAGTTCGGATTCGGCGAATCCGAGCGCGGTGGTGATCTGCTGCAGGAAGCGCGTTTCGCCGGGGCGGATGCGCGCGTCGGCGATCGCGAGGCGCAGCAGGCCGGTATAGAGCCGGTCGACTTCGCTCGAGCCCGGCTTGAATTCCGCGAACAGGCGGCGCACGTCCGCCTTGAAGTCGTAGTCGCGGCGGCAGCCGGTGGCGAACGCTTCGGTGGCGACCTGGCGCGCCCGCGCGTTGAGCTTGAGCTCTTCCATCCAGGTGTTGGTGAAAGCCGCTTCTTCGGTGGAGACCACGCCGTCGGCGCGCGCCATCGCGCCGAGCAATCCGAAGGAAACCTGGATCAGCAGTTCCTGGTGGGGATCGAGCTTGCCGCTGAACAGTTCGCCGAACGCGTTCTTGACGTCGCGGAACAGGCTGCCGCTTGCCGCGGCGGTGTTGCTGGACATGATCGCACCCTCCCCGTGGATGCGATCATGTTGCGCCAGATTCGGAGAAATGGAAAGCCCTGCCGGCGCGTCAGTTTTGCGACTTCACCCAGCGCTCGTACTGCGCCCTGGTGATGCTGTTGGCGTGGTGCGCGATGTAGTCGAAGTCGTTCAACAACGGCGGGTAGGCTTGCGCTTGCTCGCGCGTGATCTTGCCGGTGTTCCCGGTGTCGAGCGTGGCGAAGGCGGGCGGCGGTCCGTAGTGATCCGGCGCTGGCTGGCCCGAGGTGAGAGTGACATGAGTGCCGTCGGCCTGGGTGAATTGGACGGTTTGATCCTCGGCGTATGCTCCGGCACTGGCGAGCAGCGCGCCGGCGGCAAGCAGGATAAGTGTGCGGTTCATGGGTGTCTCCTTCGAGAATGAGTCGATCGTGTGCCCGGGTGCGGGCACAATACGTTTCGTCGATGGGGGCAAAACGTACGCATGAGCAGACCGGAAAGAAGCGGCGAAGTTCGCATATCTATGCAGCAGGCGCGCAACCTGCACCTGGCGGTTCAGGGCCTGCTCACGCCGCCGCGGGCACGCGCAACGCGCGCGCGCGTGCTGGCCGCGATGGAACGCATGCGCCTGCTGCAAATCGATACGATCAACGTGGTCGCGCGCAGTCCGTACCTGGTGCTGTTCGCGCGGCTCGGCGAATACGAGCCGCGCTGGCTGGACGATCTGCTTGCGCGCGGCAAGATCTTCGAGTGCTGGGCGCACGAGGCCTGCTTCGCGCCGATGAGCGATTTCGCGCTGCACCGGCATCCGTCGCCGATCCGCAGCGCGCACTGGGCGCACAAGCATGCCGAGGACGCACGGCGCGAGCATCGCGACGAGATCGTGCAGTTGATCGCCCGCATCCGCGACAAGGGCGCGGTGAAATCCGCGGACTTCGAGCGCACGCGCAAGGGTGGCGGCTGGTGGAACCGGTCGCTGGAGAAGCGCTGGCTGGAAACCGCCTTCGCGCAGGGCGAATTGATGATCGCGCGGCGCGAGAACTTCCAGCGCATCTACGACGTCGCCGAGCGCGTGCTGGCCAAGGCCGCCTTGAATACGGACGCAACGCGTTTGAGTGAGGCGGAAATCCGCCGCGAATTCGCGCTCGGTGCCGTACGTGCGCTAGGCATCGCACAGGCGCGTTGGATCGCAGATTATTTTCGCACCGGCAGAAAACACAAAGACGCCGATTTGCA
>DATIVQ010000348.1:0-11499 GCA_035465735.1 Rudaea sp. | reverse complement strand
GGGAATTGAAATTCGTGCGCCGCCCGATGTTTCAGGTCCCGATTCCCGTGGTTTTCGATGGCGACCGCAAGCAATACGCCGTTCTGGAACCGGATGGAACATTGAACGAGAGTCCCGGTTTCAAGATCCGCGATTGAAGCTCGCCGCAAGATGGCCTCGACCCGTCCACCCTTTAGCGGACGAGGATCATCTAGCGCGCGCCCAGAATGCGCTGCACGCGCTGCGACAGCTTGGCAAAATCGAACACGAGCGTGGACGCCAAGCCGAGACCGATGGCGATCGCCGTCAGGCGCACCCCCGGTGGCCGAAATTCGAACAGATGGCCGACATCGGGGACAAGAATGCAAGTACCGACAACCGCAATCGCCACGACCGTGACGACCCAATACGCGCCGTGACCGGGCGCCAGCAGGTTCGCGAGAGTCGCCCTGCGCGTCGCCACCACACGGATCAGGGTGAGATTGCCGGCGGTAAAGGCGACGAATGCCAACGTGCGCGCCGCGTCGGCAGGCACACCCGCACCCAGCGCTCCCACATACAGGCCGAAACTGGCGGCAAGCAGCAACGCACCCTGAATGCCGGCGAGGAGGAGTTGCGGCGGACCGAGCAACAGCTCGTCCGGCTGGCGCGGCGGCCGCCGCATCGTACCGGGCTCGACCGGTTCGTTCTCGAAGGCGATGGCGCAGGTTGGATCGATGATCATTTCGATCAGCACCACGTGCATGGGCAGCAATGCCGGCGGCAGGCCGAAAAGCAACGGCAGCAGCGCAAGCCCCGCGATCGAAACGTGCACCGCCGTGATGTAGAGGCCGGCCTTGCGCAAATTGTCGAAGATGCGCCGGCCGAGTTCGATGCCGGCGACGAGATGCCGAAGATCGTCCTCCAGCAGCACCACCGATGCCGCCTCGCGTGCGACATCGGTACCCTTGCCGCCCATCGCCAGACCGATATGCGCGGCCTGGAGGGCGGGCGCGTCATTGACGCCGTCGCCGGTCATGGCGACAACCTCGCCGTTGTCCTTGAACGCGCGCACGAGCCGCAATTTCTGCTCGGGCCGCACGCGCGCGAACACGCGCGTGGAAGCGACGAGGCGCCGCAACGTCGCGTCGTCGGCAGCCGCGATCTCGCCACCGGTCAGCGGCGGCGCGGAACAGTCGATGCCGGCCTCGCGCGCGATCGCCATCGCGGTGGCCGGATGATCGCCGGTCACCATTGCCACCGCCACACCGGCCGCGCGCGCCGCGGTCACTGCGTCGCATGCTTCATCGCGCAGCGGATCGGCGAAGGCGAGCAGGCCCGCGAGCGCGAAATCCAGATTGCGCGGGTCGTCCGGCAACTCGGACCCGACGGCTGCGCCGCGGGCGGCGGCAAGCACGCGCATGCCGCGCGCGGCGTAACGCTCGACCTGCGCGGACAGGTTCTGGCGTCGTGTGGCGTCGAGATCGCACATGTCCGCGATCGTTTCCGGCGCGCCCTTGGCGGCGGCATGCAAACCCCGTGGTGTTTTCCAGACGCGCACGACCACTGGCCGTTCCGGGGTCAGTCCGTATTCGCGCACCAGCGTGGGCGCGGATGCAGATGCGGCGAGCGTGCGCTGGGCGAGTTCGTGGACGGCGCTGTCCATCGGATCGGCCGAGGTCGTTGCAGACGCCTCCGCAGCGCAGCGCGCGAGCGCGGCAAATTTCTCGGACAGCGCTGATTCGCGGCCGTCGAGATCGAGCAGATCGCCATCGATGGCCATGCCTTCCACGCGCATGCGGTTCTCGGTCAGCGTGCCGGTCTTGTCGACGCACAGCGTGCTGCAGGCGCCCAGCGTTTCGATGACTGCAGTCCGGCGCACGAGCACATGCAGGTGCGCCATGCGGTGCGCGCCGAGGGCGACGAAGACCGCGAGCACCATCGGAAATTCCTCGGGCAGCGCCGACATGCCTAGCGCGATGCCGGACAGAAGGCCCTGCAACCAGTCGCCGCGCAGCAACCCGTACAACAATACCAGCGCCAGGCTCGCCGCCACCGCAAAAAAGGCGAACAGGCGTATCAGGTGCCCGAAGGATTTCTGCAGGCGCGTGGGTTCTACTTCGATCGCGGCCAGTGACACGCCGATGCGGCCGGCTTCGGTGGTGGCACCGGTAGCGACCGCCTGGGCCAGCCCGCGTCCGCTCGCGACGAGCGTGTTCGCATACACCATGCACGTCTCGCCATCGCTGCCGTCGACCGCATGCTTGGCCACCGGCAGCGATTCGCCGGTCAGCAGCGATTCGTCCATGCTCAGGTTTTCGGTACGGCGCAGCAGGGCATCGGCAGCGACGCGATCGCCCTCGGCCATGAAAAGCAGGTCGCCCGGCACGACCTCGCGCGCACTGATGCGCTGTTCGCGACCGTCGCGCAGCACGCGCGCCATCGGCGTGGCCAGCGCACGCAGTGCGGCCAATGCGTTTTCGCTGCGCTTTTCCTGCACCACCACAAGGCCAACCGACAGGGCAGCGAAGCCGAACATGAGCAGCCCCTCGGCGAGCCCACCGACGACGAGATAGACGATCGCCGCCAGGACCAGCAGCAGGAACATCGGCTCGCGCAGCACGCCGGCGAGAATGTGGGCGAAGCCGCGCTGTTTGGCACGCGGCAGTTCGTTCGGCCCGAAGCGCGCCAGCCGCGCCGACGCCTCCGCGCTGGAAAGCCCGGACGGCGCGGTGCGTTCGGTGTCGGCGCGCGCAGCTGTCAACGAGATCTCGTGCGAGCAGTGCACATGGAGCGCATCCAAGCACGAGCGCGGTCGCTCGTCAAAGCGCCGGCCGGCTGCCGGCGTCCGGCAACCGGATCGCCGAATGCGGTTAGAATCCTTCGTTCGCAGCCCCGGCCCGAGCGCGCCATGCTCCTGATGATCGACAACTACGACTCATTCACGTTCAACCTCGTCCAATACCTGGGCGAACTGGGCGAGGATGTGCGCGTGGCGCGCAACGACGCGCTGACGGTCGATGACATCCGCAAGCTCGCGCCGCAACGCATCGTGATCTCGCCCGGCCCCGGCACGCCGGACGACGCCGGGGTGACGCTGGAGGCGATCGCGAAACTCGGCGGACAGATTCCGATCCTCGGCGTTTGCCTCGGCCACCAGAGCATCGGCCAGGCCTTCGGCGGACAGGTGATCCGCGCCCCGCAGATCATGCACGGCAAGACCAGCCCGATCCACCACGGCGGCAAGGGCGTGTTCGCGGGCCTTGCCAATCCGTTCGAGGCCACGCGCTACCACTCGCTGGTGGTGGAGAAATCCTCGCTGCCGGCCTGTCTCGAGGTCACGGCGTGGACGCAGAATGCGGATGGCTCGATCGACGAGATCATGGGCCTGCGCCACAAGACGCTGGCGATCGAAGGCGTGCAGTTCCATCCCGAATCCATCCTGACCAAGCACGGCCGCGACCTGCTGCGCAATTTCCTGCGTGCGCCGCTGCCGAAGGCGGCATGACCGTGGCCATCACTCCGCAGGAAGCTTTGCAGCGCGCAATCGAACACCGCGAGATCTTCCACGACGAAATGGTGGATTTGATGCGCCAGATCATGCGCGGCGAGGTGTCGCCGGCGCTGGTCGCCGCGATCCTTTCCGGCCTGCGCGTGAAGAAGGAAACCATCGGCGAAATCGCGGCCGCCGCCAGCGTGATGCGCGAAATGGCGGTGCGCGTGCACGTTCCGCCATACAAACATTTCGTGGACATCGTCGGCACCGGCGGCGACGGCGCCAATTCGTTCAACATCTCCACAGCCGCGATGTTCGTCGCTGCGGCCGCGGGTGCGCGCGTGGCCAAGCACGGCAACCGCAGCGTGTCGTCGAAATCCGGCAGCGCCGACGTGCTCGAAGCGCTTGGCGCGCGCATCGACCTGGGTGCCGAGCAGGTCGCCGTGTGCGTGGAGGAAACCGGCATCGGCTTCATGTTTGCGCCGAACCATCACCCGGCCATGCGCGTGGTCGCGCCGGTGCGCAAGGAGATGGGCGTGCGCACGCTGTTCAACATCCTCGGCCCACTGACCAACCCGGCCGGCGCGCCGAACATCCTGATGGGGGTATTCCATCCCGACCTCGTCGGCATCCAGGTGCGCGTGCTGAATCGCCTCGGTGCGGATCACGCTCTCGTGGTCTGGGGCCGCGACGGCATCGACGAGATTTCGCTGAGCGACGCGACCCTGGTCGGCGAATTGCGCGACGGCCGGGTGCGCGAATACGAAGTGACGCCGGAGCAATTCGGCTTCGCGCGCACGGCGCGCGAGGCCTTCACGGTCGCCAATGCCGCGGAATCGAAGATGCGCGTACTCGCGGCGCTCGACAACGAGCCGGGGCCGATACGCGACATCGTCTTGTTGAATGCCGGCGCCGCATTGTACGCGGCGGATTGCGCCGACTCGATCGCCACCGGCATCGCCAAGGCTCGCGAGGCCATCGGCAGCGGCGCCGCGCACGCAAAACTCGACCAATTTCTCGCCGCGACGCTGCGGTTATCCGGCACATGAGCGACATCCTGCAACGCATCCTCGCGCGCAAGACGGACGAGGTGCGCGAGCGTCGGGCACGCGTCACGCTCGACGCGCTTCGTGAGCAAATCGGGAACTGCCCGCCCGTGCGCGGCTTTGGCGCGGCATTGCGCGCCAGGATCGCCGCCGGGCGACCCGCCGTGATCGCCGAGGTGAAAAAAGCCAGCCCGTCGCAAGGCATCATCCGCGCGAATTTCGATCCGGCAGCGATCGCGCGAAGCTACGCGGCCGGCGGCGCGGCCTGCCTGTCGGTGCTCACCGACGTCGATTTCTTCCAGGGCGCCGATGCATACCTGCAACAAGCACGCGGCGCATGCACGCTGCCCGTGCTGCGCAAGGATTTTGTCGTCGACGCATACCAGATCTTCGAGGCGAGGGTGCTCGGTGCCGATTGCATCCTGCTGATCGCGGCGGCGTTGGACGATGCGCAGCTCGCGGAATTTTCCGCACTGGCGCGGGACCTCGGCATGGACGTGCTGGTCGAAGCGCACGATGCCGCCGAACTCGAACGCGCGTTGAAAACCTCCGCGATGCTGATCGGCATCAACAACCGCGACCTGCGCACGTTTGCCACTTCGCTGGACACGACGCTGGCATTGCGCGAGCGCGTGCCGGCGGATCGGCTGCTGGTCACGGAAAGCGGCATCCACGCACGCGCGGACGTGGTGCGCATGCGCGCGGCAGGCGTCAATGCCTTTCTCGTCGGCGAAGCGTTCATGCGCGCGGAGGACCCGGGCGCTGCATTGACGCGGCTTTTTTCCTAGCGCGTCCCGAACACCACGATCGTCTTTCCGGCGACCGAAATCATACCCTGCGCTTCGAGTTGCTTGAGCACGCGCCCGACCATCTCGCGCGAACAGCCGACGATGCGGCTGATCTCCTGGCGCGAAATGCGGATCTGCGTGCCCTTTGGGTGCGACATCGCATCGGGTTCTTCGGTAAGGTCGATCAGGGTCTTGGCGACGCGGCTGGTCACGTCCATGAAGGCGAGGCGGCTGACCTTGCGCGAGGTATGCAGCAGGCGGTTGGTCAGTTGCGTTCCGATCGCGAACAGGATCTTGGCGCAATCCTCGCGCAGCGGACCTTCGCATAGCTGGAACAGGCGCTCGTAGCTGATCTCGGCCAGGTCGCAGGACGTTCGCGTGCGCACCATCACCTCGCGGCGCGGGGTTTCCACGAACAGGCCCATTTCGCCGATGAACTCACCGGCATTGATGTAGGCCAGGATTAGCTCGCGGCCTTCCTCGTCTTCAGTGAGCACACTGACCGAGCCGTCGATGATGAAATACAGGATGTTGGCCGAATCGCCGGGGCGGATGATCGCGGTCTTGCCGGGATAGCGGCGCCGGTGGCAATAGCCGAGAACCCGGTCAAGCGCCGCCTGATCGAGCACCAGCGAACTGGGCGCCTGCACGCGGTTAACCGCGCGCTGCAGCGTGTAGCGAAGCTCCATACTCGGACTCCCCGGGGACATGACGCGGCGATGCGGCGCCGACGATACATCATCTTATCGGAATCCCGCCCGCGCTGCGCAAGCCCGCAAAAACGGTTCCCCCAACCGCCCGATTGCTCCATAATCCGCGCCCTGACGGCGTCTCGGCCGGTTTTCGGAGTCTGTGCAGTGAAACCCCTTCCCCGCCTGAAGCTGCAGGGCTTCAACAACCTGACCAAGGCGCTGTCGTTCAACATCTACGACATCTGCTATGCGGTGACGGCCGAACAGCGCGACCGCTACATCGATTACATCGACGAGCAGTACGATTCCGACCGCCTGACCAAGATCCTCACCGACGTGGCTGAGATCATCGGCGCGAACATCCTCAACGTGGCGCGCCAGGATTACGATCCGCAGGGCGCCTCGGTGACGATCCTGATCTCCGAGCATCCGATCGTCGACAAACTCGGCAAGGACGTGATTTCCGATGCCGTGGTCGCGCACATGGACAAGTCGCACATCACCGTGCATACCTACCCGGAAACGCATCCGCATAACGGCATTGCCACGTTCCGCGCCGACATCGACGTGGCCACCTGCGGCGTGATTTCGCCGCTGAAGGCGTTGAATTACCTGATCGACAGCTTCGAGTCGGACATCGTGATCATGGATTACCGCGTGCGCGGCTTCACGCGCGACGTGCGCGGCAAGAAGCACTACATCGACCACCGCATCAATTCGATCCAGGAATACCTGGCCAAGCACATTCGCCAGAAATACGAGATGTTCGACGTCAACGTGTACCAGGAAAACATGTTCCACACGAAGATGCACGTGAAGGAATTCGACCTCGAAACCTACCTGTTCGAGGCGCACGCCGAAGATTTGTCGTTCAAGGACCGGATGCGCATCGAATCGCTGCTCAAGCGCGAAATCGAAGAGTTGTTCCACGGTCGGAACCTCACCTGATCGTTGCAGGATTGCGCGCCAATGGGCACACCCTCCCCCGTCGCCGGAACGGCGACGCGCAATTTCATTTTCGCCAATCGCGATTTCAGGCTGCTGTTCGGCGGCAGTTCGATTTCGGCGTTCGGCGACCAGTTCACGCTGGTGGCGTTGCCGTGGCTGGTGTTGAAACTCACCGGCAATCCCGCCGCACTGGGAGTGGTGCTGGCGACGATGGCGTTCCCGCGCGCGGCCTTCATGCTGATCGGCGGCGCCGTGGTCGACCGGATGTCGCCGCGGCGCGTGCTGCTGGGCGCGCGCGCCGTCAACGCCGCCTGCATTGTGGTTCTGGCGGCTCTGGTGCTGACCGGCACGATGCAGATGGAGATGATCTATTTGCTCGCGCTCGGCATCGGGCTGTCCACGGCATTTGCGTACCCGGCGGGTTCCGCGATCCTGCCGCAGCTGGTGCAACCGCAACAGTTGCGTAGCGCCAACGCCGTGTTCATGGGCATGCGCCAGTTGAGCATGATCGTCGGCCCGGTGCTGGCCGGTTTCGTCATCGCCATCGGCGGACACCAGCCTTCGGCGCAATCACTACCCGATGCGCGCGGCCTTGGGCTGGCTTTCGGCATCGACGCGGCCAGCTTCCTGTTTTCGCTGGCGTCGCTGGCGATGGTGCGCATCCACGGCGACTTCCATCCACCCAAGGCGGGTGGAGGCGTGTTCGCCAGCGTCGCCGCGGGCCTGCGCAACCTGTGGTCGGACGTGCCGCTACGCGCTTTCGTGATTTATGCCGGCTTCGTCTCGGTATTCGTGGGTGGCCCGATCCAGGTGGGACTGCCGGTGCTGGCGGACTCGCGCTTGAATCTTGGCGCAGCCTCGCTCGGCATCCTCATGACCGCGCAGGGCGTTGGCATGTTCGCGGGCAGCTTCCTCTCGAGGCTGGGCACGCGACTGATGCGCGGCCGCCTCGGCGTCATGGTGTTGTGCGGCGACAGCGTGATGGGCCTGGCCCTGGCCGCATTGACGCTCGTGCATACGACCTACACGGGCGCGCTGTTGCTGCTATCCACCGGCATGCTCGGCGGCATCGTGCAGATCGCCATTTTTAGCTGGATACAGCAGCGCGTCTCGCAGGAAATGATGGGGCGCACCATGAGCATCCTGATGTTCACGTTCATGGGACTGGGCCCGCTGTCCGCCGCGATCGCCGGTGCCCTGCTGAAGGTGATTTCCCTCACCGCGCTGTTCGGCATTGCCGGATTCACGCTGACCGTCATCGCCTTGTCCTGCCTGGGCAGCGCGCAGCTTCGCGGCATCCGTGCGTTGCATCCGATGCCGGCGAAAGCCTAGACGACAGCACGACAACGGCCCGTCAAACCCGGTACGCCACCGCCTTCATCACGGCGGAAGCGAAGCGCATCAGCGCCGGGATCGGCGCCGGCAGCTCGATGCCGCCGGCGGCTTTCGCCATGCGGCCGTGGCGCGCCTCGTCGGCCTGCATCTGGGCGACCACGGCGCGGCTGGCCTGGTCGGCTTCAGGCAGCTTATCCAGGTGTTCGCCGAGGTGCGCCTCGACCTGACGCTCGGTTTCCACGACGAAGCCCAGGCTCACCTTGTCGCTCACCATCGCGGCGAAAGCACCGATCGCGTAACTGCCGGCGTACCAGACCGGGTTGAGCAGGCTCGGGCGACTCGCGAGCGCTTCCAGGCGCTCGCCGCACCAGGCCAGGTGGTCGGTTTCCTCGGCGGCGGCATGCAGCAGCCGCGCGCGCGTGTGCTCATCGCGCGCGACCGCCGCCTGGCCGGAATACAGTGCCTGCGCGCAGACCTCGCCGGTGTGGTTGACACGCATCAGCCCGGCAGCGTGACGACGCTGCGTGTCGTCCAGATCGGCTTCGGCGATGCCGGCGGCGGGCGACGGCCGCCGCGCTTCGGGCTTGGCATCGAGCGAGGTGGACAACGCGCGTTCGATTTCGACGAGTACGCGATCGCAGACAGATAGCTGGCGTGTGAACATCCGCTAATTCTCCAACTGCTGCGCCAGCAACACAATCGGATGCGTCACCGGGATGTGTATCTGGCGCTGACGCAACCCATTGCCGAGGAAAATCCGGCAGCCAACATTACTTGTGACAAGGCGATCGGGTTGCGGCGTCAGCACGGAATCCAGCGTTTGCGCGCGCAGCGTATCGGCAATGTCGGGATGGCGCAGGAAGTAGTCGCCGGCCGCGCCGCAGCAACCGGGCGGCGCGGGCAGCGCATCGATCCGTAGTCTTGGAATTCGCGCCAATGAGCGCGCGATGGCGCCATCGGCGCGCGCGACGTTGCGCTGTGTGCAGGGCGTGTGCAACGCGACGGATTCTGCCAGCGGACCAAACTTCAGGTCGCCGAAGCGCGCATCCGCGTCGATGAATTCATGGATTTCGCGCACGCGAATTGCCGAATTCGCGAACACATGATCGCGCAGCGTGCCGAAGCAGCCCGAGGCCGAAACCACCAATGTATCGACGTTCGCACCCGCGAACGCCGCACGTAGAGCCAGCGCCCGGCGATCCGCCTGCGCCGCATCGCCGTGGTGCAAGGCCAGCGCGCCGCAACAGCCCTGTGCCGACGGCAGCACGACTTCATAACCGAGCGCCCGCAGCAAGGTTTGTGCCGCCGCGTGCACGTCGCGATCCGCGCTCGCCGCAACGCAGCCGAGGAAGAGTCCGACGCGCCCGCGCGGCAACGCGGACGCGCGCGCAGGCATCGCCTCGACACGCGGCAGACGCGGCAATTCGGCGACCGCGTGATCCAATCCGAACGGACGCAACAGCGCCCGCATGACCCGGCTCTGCAGGATTTGTCGTAGGCCTGGCAGATTCGCCGCGCGCAGCAGCGCACCGAGCAGTTGCGCATGTCCGAGCAAGCGGCCAAGCGATCGTCCGCCGCGCGAAGCCTTGCCGGTATCCTTGAGCCACGCGCGCGTGGTCGTGATCAAGTCACCGTAACGTACCTCGGAAGGACACACGCGCTCGCAGGCCATGCAAGCCGTGCATTGATCCAGATGCGCCAGCACGGATGGCGTGCCTTCCAGTTTGCCTTCCGCCAACGCCTGCGCGAAAGCGACGCGCCCGCGCGGAGATTCGGCTTCGCTGGCGGCCAGACGGTAGGTTGGGCAATGCGGCAGGCACAGGCCGCATTTGACGCAACTATCGGCCAGCGCGGCGATGCGCGCTTCCGCCGTAGAGGCCGCCTTTACGTTTGCTTGCATGGCGCGATTGTAAACGCCACGGACGCAGCCGCGTTGCAGACAAGCGAAACCCAAGGAAACAGGCCATGTCCCGCAAGAATCTTGTCCTAATCCGACGCGCAGGCGTTGCCGCAGCGATCGTCTTCGCCACGGTGGCACAGGCAAGCCCCGCCCCGAACCATTCCGACCTGCTCTGGCTCGACCGCGTCACCTACGGCGTGAATTCGTCAAGTCTTGCCGCCTTCGAGCATTCGGGACGACGCGACTTTCTCGACGCGCAACTCGCCGCGCGCGATGAGCGTCTGCCGTCAACGGTACAGGCGCAGATCGACGCGATGCCGATTTCGCACCAGACCATCGACGACGATATCGCCACGCTCGCCGCCGCGCGCGACCAACTCAAGACGACTGACGATGCGCAGGCCAAAATCGAGGCGCGCAAGGCCCTGCGCAAGCAGGGAATCGCGATGGCGGTACAGACGCAGGAACGCGAACTGCTGCGCGCGGTGTATTCGCCGGCCCAGCTCAAGGAACAGATGGTCTGGTTCTGGCTGAACCACTTCAACGTGTTCGACCGCAAGGGACCGGAGGCCTGGCTCGACGCGGACTACGTGGAAAACGCGATCCGTCCGCACGCGCTGGGCAATTTCCGCGATCTCGTCATGGCCACGCTCACGCATCCGGCCATGCTCGTCTACCTCGACAACGCGCGCAATGCGGCCAAGCAGCACAACGAAAACTATGCGCGCGAGCTGATGGAACTGCACACACTCGGCGTCAACGCGGGCTACACCCAAAACGATGTGCAGGAAATGGTGCGCATCCTCACCGGCGTCGGCGTGGCGATCAATCCCCGCGCGCCACGCCTGCATGCGAACCAGCAGGCGTTGCTCATCCGCCACGACGGCTTCGAGTTCAATCCCGCGCGCCACGATTTCGGCGACAAGGTGCTGCTCGGCCATACCATCCGCGGCAGCGGCTTCGACGAAGTGCGCCAGGCCGTCGACCTGCTCGTTGCGCAACCGGCCTGCGCGCATTTCATCTCGCAGGAAATGGCGACGTACTTCGTCGCCGACAACCCGCCCGCGCCGCTCGTCGATGCGATGGCGGAAACCTTCCAGCGCACGCATGGCGACATCCGCTCGGTGTTGCAAACGATGTTCGATGCGCCGGAATTCGCCGCCTCGCTGGGCACGAAGTTCAAGGACCCGATGCACTATCTCGTCTCGTCGCTGCGCCTGGCCTACGACGGTCGCGAAGTGCCCGATCCGCGTCGCCTCGTCGTGTGGCTGAATAGCCAAGGCGAAGGCGAATTCGGCCACCCGACGCCGGATGGCTACCCGCTCGTCGCCAGCGC
>DATIVQ010000347.1:0-3022 GCA_035465735.1 Rudaea sp. | reverse complement strand
GGGCTTTCCATCGTCCAGCCCAACGACACATCGTGGCTCTCCGCCACCAGGACCGCCACGATCACGCTGGTGACCTGCTATCCGTTCTATTACGTCGGCCACGCGCCCAAACGCTACATCGTGCGCGCCGTCGGCGTGAGCGAAATGGCTCTGTCCAAGGATCGGCCCGGGCCAACCGCGCAGCGGTGAAGACTCCACGGAAGGATCGCGTTGAATCGCTTCAAGGAGTCGAAACATGAAGACCAAGTCAAATGCAACAATCGCGGCGGCACTTCTGGCCGCCAGCCTTTCCTGGACAGGCGGCGCGCTCGCCCAAGGCAAGATGGATCCGACGGCAGCGCCGAAACCGGCGGTCAACGCCGAGTCCTGCGCGCAGATGGACTGGAATCAGGACCTGCTCACCCGGTTTCCCTGGGTGACCGACGCCTGCCAGGAAGTCGTCGTCGTGAACGGCGAGAAATATGCCCGCTTCGAGGGGCATGTCGTGCGCCACAACAGCGACGGTTCAATCAAGACGCAGTTCGTCGACCGCACCGGCACGCACACCCGTGATTGGGGGTTCATGAACCTGATGCCCGGGCCCGATCAACACGTTTTTCTCGGCGGTCAGCCGAACAACTTCGGCGATCTGCCCAAGAATCACGTCCTGAACTTCTACGTTCCGGAAAAGGTGCTCGGCGTCGCGGAAGAACCGGGAGCGAAGGTGGCGGCGATTGTCGAAGAGCCACGCACAGTCGCTACGAGCCAAGGCGTTCCTTCGGCGCTTCCCCGGACCGCAAGTCCACTGCCGGCGATCGCGCTCGGTGGACTGATCTCGCTGTTTGGTGCCCTGGGTCTGGCCATTCGTCGCCGGGCCGCGAAGTTCTGATCCGCGGGTCGTTCCACGCATCTGCCGCGGCCGGACGCTGGTTGCGACAAACCGGCCGTTGGCAGGTTCAGATCGTTCCGGGCGATCGGCAAACCGACCGCCCGGCCGTTCTCGACCGGGAAAAAACAGGACTCGGAAAACGTTTCGGGGGTTGGAAATGTTCTCCGACCCCTTTCTCGCGTCAAAGCGCCTCGACGCGAAAGCTTCGGCCCTTGATCTTGCCCGCGCGCAGCCTGCGCAAGGCCTTGTCCGCAAGCGTGCGCGAGATCGCAACGTAGGCGCGCGTGGCGAATACATCGATCTTGCCGATTGCATTGCCGGGCAGGCCCGCATCGCCGGTCAGCGCGCCGAGGATGTCGCCGGGGCGCAACTTGTCGCCGCGGCCGCCGTCGATGCGCAAGGTCGACATCGGTGCCGGCAACGGAGCCTGCGACTTCGCATCCCCTCTTGCGACCTTGCGCCACTGCATCTTGATCCCATGCAGCGACTCGATCCTGAGTGCGCGCGGGGTTTCCGCCGGCGCGCACAGGCTCAGCGCCAGACCGCTCGATCCCGCACGCCCGGTGCGGCCGATGCGGTGCAGGTAGGTGTCCGGATCCGACGGCAGTTCGTAATTCACCACCGCGGCGAGATTGGCGATGTCCAGGCCGCGCGCGGCGAGGTCGCTGGCAACCAGAACATTGCAGCTGCGATTCGCGAAGCGAACCAGCACTTCATCGCGATCGCGCTGCTCGATGTCGCCGTGCAGGGCCAGCGCATCGATGCCGAAACCGGCCAACGCGTCGACGACCATGCTGGTGTCGCGCCGCGTATTGCAGAAGACGACCGTCGATTCGGGGCGATATTCGTGCAGCAGCGCGGCCAGCGCCGCAGGCTTCGCCTTCGCGTCGGCGACCTCAAAGAAGCGCTGTTCGATGGCCGGCTGCTCGACGGCAGCCGCGACGATCACCTCGAGCGGATCGCGCAACATGGCGCGCGCCATCGCCCGGATCGATTCGGGATACGTCGCGGAAAACAGCAGGCTCTGCCGCGTCGGCGGCGCATGACGAACGATTGCGCGGATGGGTTCTTCGAAACCCATGTCGAGCATGCGATCGGCTTCATCGAGCACCAGCGTGCGCACCTTGGCCAGCGAGAGCACGTGCTTGCCCAACAGTTCCTCGATGCGGCCGGGCGTGCCCACCACGATATGCGGATCCTTGCGCAGGGAAGCCAGCTGCGGCGCGAGCGCGATGCCACCGGTCAGGATCGACACCTTGATATTCGGCATGCCGACCGCGAGTCGCCGGATCACCTTTGCGACCTGGTCGCTCAGTTCGCGGGTCGGGCACAACACCAGCGCCTGCACGCGCAGCAGGGTCGGATCCAGGCGATGCAGCAGGCCAAGGCCGAACGCGACCGTCTTGCCGCTGCCGGTCGGCGCCTGCACGATCATGTCGCGGCCAGCCAGGATGGACGGCAAAGACTCGGCCTGAACGGGCGTCAGCTCGGAAAAATCCAGCGTGCCGAGCGATTTATGCAGGGCCGCGGAAAGGGGTAGCGAGGAAAATGCACTCATGCGCAATCATCGCAGGATTGGCAATTGGTTGCGCGGGTTTTCATCACCGCCGAAGCGAGCAATCCGGCTCCACTGTTCGAATGCCGGCTCCTGCGGGATGGGCGCATTACCACCATCCAGACTTGACATCAGAATCGTTCCCAGCTACCTTTTTTACACAAGGTAGCTGGCCAACATGGATCCCGACAAGTTCAACGCGCTGCGCAAGGGGCTGCTCGAATTCCTGATATTGAGCATGGTCTCGTCTGGTCGCGTCTACGTCGCGGACATGATGCAGCGCCTGGGCAAGACCGACTTCGCCACCCAGGAAGGCACGCTGTACCCCTTGCTCAGCAAGATGCGCCGCGATGAGCTGCTGGATTACGAATGGCAGGAGTCGGACAGCGGCCCGCCGCGCAAGTATTACAAGCTGGCGGCGACCGGCCGCAAGCAACTCGCCGAGTTTCGCGACTACTGGAAGTCACTCACCGGTCTCATTGAGGAGTTGGGTAAGCCATCATGAAAACCGTCATTCACGTCAGCCTGAGCGGGCATGCAAAGACATTTCAGCTCGAGGAAGAAGCGTACCGGGCGTTGCAGGCCTACCTCGAGCGCGC
>DATIVQ010000346.1:0-5240 GCA_035465735.1 Rudaea sp. | reverse complement strand
ATCATCAAGGACGCGCTGCGCTTCGAATTCACCGCGCGCACGCTCAACGACCTGATCGCGAACGCGCGCTCGGACATCACCGAGAACGTGCGCAAGCAGGCCAATGAGGCGACCGAGGGCAAGCTCGGCATCCGCGTGGTCGACGTGCGCATCAAGCGCATCGAGTTCCCGGACGAGGTGCTCGCCTCTGTCTACAAGCGCATGAGCGCCGAGCGCAACCGCCTGGCGAACGAGCAACGCTCCAACGGCAAAGAGGAGGCGGCCAAGATCGAGGCCGACGCCGACCGCCAGGTGCAGGTGATCAAGGCCGAAGCGGAGCGCGATGCGCAGGAAGCGCGCGGCGAAGGCGACGCCAAGGCCGCGGAAATCTATGCGGCCGCCTACGGCAAGGATCCGGATTTTTACGCGTTCTACCGCAGCCTCAAGGCCTATCGCGAGGCATTCAAGCAAGGCGGCGTGATCGTCGTCGATCCGAAATCCGAATTCATGCGCTATTTCGACGCCAGCAAGAGCGAATCCAAGTAGCGGGCGATGCCGCATGTATTCGCCGCCGCGTTGTGTCTGGTGCTGGTGCTTGAGGGCCTGTTCCTGTTCGCGGCGCCGCAGGCCTGGCAGCGCATGGCCGAGCAGATGCGCCGGCTTGATCCGCGCCAGTTGCGCCTGATCGGCGGAATCATGGTCGCGTTCGGCCTGCTCCTGCTCAAGCTGGTT
Source organism: Rudaea sp. (assembly GCA_035465735.1). Taxonomy (GTDB): domain Bacteria; phylum Pseudomonadota; class Gammaproteobacteria; order Xanthomonadales; family Rhodanobacteraceae; genus Rudaea. The sequence goes on along the minus strand of DATIVQ010000346.1, from coordinate 4,529 downwards.
GCCTGAACCGTGTCTGTGGCGCAGGCCGTGCCGGCGCACCCCCGCGCGCCTTTTCGGGTATGATTGCGCGCCTTCACGGCGGCCCATCCCGCGCCGCCGCGATGTTTCCCTTCCGGAGGTTTGCATGATCTTGCGTGGCATTTTGATGGCGGCAGCGACGCTTGCCGCGGGCGCGGCATTCGCGCAAAACAGCGGTTCGGCGGCATCGGCAGCCGGACAGGCACAGGCGCAGCAGCAGACGCCGCCTGCGCCGCTCACCGCGGCGGACAAGCCGAACCTGTCGTATGCGATCGGTTATCAGATCGGCTCGGATTTCGTCGAACGCAAGCTCGACATCGACCTCAACGCCGTGATCCGCGCGATCCAGGACGGCTACGCCAAGCGCACGCCGACCGTGTCCGAGGACAAGATGCACGACCTGCTCGGCCGCATGCAGTACCAGATGTACACCAAGGCCAAGAGCGAGTTCGACAAGCTCGCCAGCGAGAACAAGGCCAAGAGCGAGAAATTCCTTGCCGAGAACCGCTCCAAGACCGGCATCAAGGTGTTGCCGAGCGGCGTGCAGTACCGCGTGATCGAGGAAGGCACCGGCAGCCAGCATCCGACGCTGAACAGCGAAGTCACCGTGCATTACCGCGGTTCGCTGATGAACGGCCTGGAATTCGACAGCTCTTTCGCGCGCGGCGAGCCGGTGCACTTCAAGGTCGGCGACGTAATCAAGGGCTGGCAGGACGTGCTGCCGCTGATGCGCGTGGGCGACCACTGGCAGATCTTCGTGCCACCGGCGCTGGCCTATGGCGAACGCGGCCAGCCGCCGCGCATCGGTCCGAACGAGGCGCTGGTGTTCGAGTTGAAGCTGATTGCGATCAAGTAATCGCAGGAAGCGATCATCCCGTGCCGCACGCGGATGTGCGCTGGCACGGGATCCAGGAAACGAAAAACGTCGCGCTGGTCGCGACGTTTTCGTTTCTGGGCAGATCGTTTCAGGGCGCGGCGACCGCCCGAGCCGCGAATCGTGCGATGAAATCGGCTGCGGGTTCGGGTTTGCCCAGGTAATAACCCTGACCGAGGTCGCAACCCATCTCAATCAGCAGGCGTTGCGTGGCGGCATCCTCGATGCCTTCTGCTGTCGTCACCAGTCCGAGATTGTGCGCGAACCGGATGATGGACTCGACGAGCCGGGCCACGCGGGCATCGCTGGCAATCGAGGCAACCAGCGAGCGGTCGATCTTCAGTTCGGTGACGGGGAACTTGCACAGGTAAGTGATCGAGGCGTAACCGACACCGAAATCGTCGATCGCCACGCGCATGCCGTGATCGCGCAACCGGCGCAGGGCGTGGACGGCCTGATCCATATCCCGCGCCAGCGCGGTTTCGGTGACTTCCGCGACGATCGTGGCGGGCGCCATGCCCCAGATGTTCAGGGCGTCCAGCAGCTGTTCCACGACGCCCCCGCGCGAGAGCGCCTGCGGCGACAGATTGATCGCCAGTGCGAAGTCCGCGGTGTGTGGCATCGTCGAAGCATGCCTGAGCGTGGAATGGATGCTCCAACGCGTCAGCGCGGAAATCAGATGGTTCTGCTCGGCGAATGTCACGAAATCGTCCGGCTGCACCGGGCGCTGGGTGCGGGTGGTCCAGCGCGCCAGCGATTCAACGCCGACGATGCGCTGGTGGGCGAGGTCCCACATCGGCTGGAAATAGGTGGCAAGCCGGTTCGCCGTGATGCTGTCGCGCAGGTCGTGGTAATCGATGAGCGCGCGGGCGCTGGTCGGATCGTGGAAGGCGTACTGGTCGCCGCGCCGCTGCGCATCGTCCACGGCTGCTTGCGCATTGCGCCACAGCGCATCCGCGTCGGACCCGTCCTCGGGAAACACCGCCACGCCCATGGCCACGCGCGTCTGCCACGGCGGGACGTCGCTGGCGACGACGTGCGCCTGTTCGAAGACGGCCGCGAGCTTGGCGATCGCCAGCAGTACGTGATTGCGGTTGTGCAGTCCCGGCAGTACCGCGACGAAGGTTTCGTCGCCCGATTGCAGGACCGTATCCGCCGGGCGCAGCGCAGCGCCGATCAACTGGCGGATGCGGGTTTCAGCCTCTTCGCCGCAGGCGCTGCCGAAACGCAGGGCGATCAGGCGCAGATCAAAGATGCGCATGGCCATGACCGCAAATCCGCCCGCAGCGCCGCCCGCATCGAGCTGGCGCCGGATCGCTGCATGGATTGCCGCACGGTTCAGCATGGCCGCGACGTCCGTGTCATGTGCCGGTAAGGAACCCTGCCGTGTCGATGTCGTATTCGTTGATGGCGAGCGCACGCTGGATTTCGATGTGTTCGCCGTCGCTGGCCTGCTTCAGCAGGTCGAAAATACGAAAATGTTCCAGCGGCTCCTTCTCGGGCGTGCTGATCAGCAGCACCGTCGGACGCAGCCGGCGCACCTGGTTCTGTTCCATCACCACGGCGACTTCGCCGCTGTTGAGCTCCACGCGCGATCCGGTCGGATACACGCCCAGGCACACCTGGAATTGCTCGACCAGTTCGGTCTGAAACAGTTTGTCGCGGTTGCGGTAGATCTCCTGCAGCGCCTCGTGCCGCGAGACGGCCGCCCGGTAGGGACGCACGCTGCACATGGCATCGTAGGCATCGATGATCGCGAGCATGCGCCCGGCCATCGGAATCGCGTTGCCGGTCAGATGGTCCGGATAACCGCTGCCGTCGTAGCGTTCGTGATGCGTGCGCACCACGTCCAGCACTTCCGGGTCGTTGATGCCGCCCGATTGGACGATGTCCAGACCGTGCGCGACATGCGTGCGCACCACTTCGATTTCCTGCGGACGCAGCGAGTCCGGACGGCGCAGGATTTCCTCGGGCACGCGCGTCTTGCCGATGTCCATCAACAGTCCGCCGGTGGCCAGGCTCAGGATCGTTTCTTCCGGCAGTCCGAGGTGGCGGCCGAACGCCGCCGCCAGCGCGCCGCAGCCGATCGCGTGACTGTATGTGTAATTGTCGTGCTTGCGCATGCCATCCAGAAACAGGAAGGCGTCTGAACTGCGCAGCACGCTGGCGACCAGCGGGCGCACCACCTGCTCGACATATTCGACGGACAGCTCGCGGCCGCTGGCGATGTCGTCGTAAATCCGGTCGAGCAGGTCACTGGTCGCCTGCAATGCCGCGCGCGCGCGCGGCATCTCCTCCTGGACACCGGTCTTGTCCACGTAGGTCGTGGCACGGCGGAATGCGGACTCGCGGCGATCGCTGCGCACCAGGCTCAGCATCTGCAGGCGCCCCATCGACAGCTCGCGGCGCCGGTCGATATACACGAACTTGCACAGCTCGCGCAGGGTGCGCACGTCGTCTTCGGTGCGCACTTCGACGCCCTGCAGGGGGAATTGGGTGTCTTCCCAGGGCCGATCGAGGCGACAGACGAACATGCCGACGGTGAGGTCGGCCGTATCGATGCGGATCTGTTCGAGTTCGGTGGTCACAGGCCCCCGCCGCCACCCCGTTGCGATTTGCCCGAGTCTATTACCTCATTCAGCCCCATGCCAATGCGGGAAGGCACTCCGGCCCGGATTGCGCAACGGGTGAATGCATGGACGCAGATCCTCATTTCGGCACCGCGTATATGCCCAGCGCGCCCAGTTCTTCCAGCGCGCGCTCCATGTCGAGCTTGATCCGGTTCATCAGGCGCATTGCCGGGATGCTGCTCGGCGCGGCGCCGGCGGATTTGTCGAGCGCGGCGGCCTCGGCGTCGGGAACGAACTGGGCCAGGTACACGTAGCCGCGGGCGAGGGATTCCTTGAGTGCGGTGTGTTCGGGCTCCAGATGCTGGAGTAACATGACGATGGCGTCGCGGATCTGCGCTTTCGAATGCGGCAGCAGCGATTCGGGCACGCCATGCACTCCCGGTTGCACCTGCGCCAGCACGCGGCCGTAGTCCGTCACCACCTTGGTCGCCAGTGCCAGCATCGCATCGTCGCCGTGAAAGCAGCGGCGAATCTAGCAAGAATGAACCTCGATTCCCATAGTGTTCCATGTTCCTTACTTCCGCACCGCATCAACCCGCGCTCAGCCCCTGCATCGGCGTGTGCCGTCTGGACGGCGCCGGCTATTGCGTGGGCTGCCACCGCAGCGGCGACGAAATCGCGCGCTGGCTGCAATTCAGCGATGCGCAGCGCCTGCATCTGATGAACGATGTACTGCCTCATCGTGCGGCTGCAGACGGGAAATCCGCATGAGCGCCGTTTCCGACCTCGATGCCCGCGTGCGTCGCGCGGTGCGCACGCTGCACGATCCACCCTCGGCGCCGGGCTGGAACCACGCCGAGATCGCCGACCTGCTCGGTCCAGGACCGCGCCGCGACGCCGCAGTTCTGGTGGCGACGATCGCGCGCGCGGATGGACCTTCGATCCTGTTCACGCGGCGCACCGAGCACCTGGCCCAGCACGCCGGACAGGTGAGTTTCCCGGGTGGCGGCATCGAGAGCGATGACGCAAATAGCGTGGCCGCCGCCTTGCGCGAAACGCGCGAGGAA
>DATIVQ010000345.1:0-5560 GCA_035465735.1 Rudaea sp. | reverse complement strand
GCCTTTCGGAATCGCCGCCAGCTGGGCTGCACCTTCTTCCGACATCGCGCGCGCCGGATCGCGCGATTTCGCCGAAACCTCGATCAGTTCCAGCGGCAGTTCGCGCGACAGGCGCTTGGCGTATTCGCTGTAGCCTTCGCGCACCCATGCCGGCATGCGCTCGCCGACGGCGATCAGGTGCGCGCGCATGGGCGGTGACGCTCAGCCGGTGTTGGCAGCGTCGGGCATGTCGTCGCCCACCGTCCACAACCGCTCCAGGCCGTAGAACTCGCGGATGCGCGGCAGCATTACGTGCACGATGATGTCGCCCAGATCCACCAGCACCCACTCGGCCTCGCGCTGGCCTTCCACGCCGAGCGGCATCATGCCGGCCTTCTTCACGAACTTGACCACTTCGTCGGCGAGCGATTTCACGTGCCGCGTCGAGGTGCCGCTGGCGATGATCAGGATGTCGGCGATCGAGGTCTTGCCGCGCACGTCGATCTCGTGCACGTCCTTGGCCTTGAGTTCGTCGAGCGCGGCGAGCACCTGCCGGCGCAGGATCTCGACCGGATCGGATTTGGCGGGAGCGGATTTCTTCGGACGGGACTTCGCCGAAGCGGATTTCATCGAACGTGCATTGGCCGGAGCGGCCTTGGAGGAAGCGGAACGGGGTTTGCGTGCGGTTTTGGATGCAGTGGCCAAGCGGCGAAGTCCTCGTTGAGTATGGGCTGCGCGCGGTTTCGCCCGCATGCAGTGGAATTCAGTATAGGCCGATTTTCAGCAGGCGTCGCGATAGGCGGCGAGCAGTCCAGGATCGGCCAGCAATGCGTCGGGAACCAGCCAGCGCGGATCGCGGCCGGCGGCCAACACGGCGCGTACTGCGCTGGCGGAAACCTCCAGCGGCGTGACCGGCAAGTCCAGCACTCTTCCGAACGGAGAAGAGTGCAATTCGGCCACCGATGCGGCGCGTCGTGCGGATGTTTCCGCCGCCAAATCTTCAGGCAGACGAGCGTCATGTCCTGGCCTGGTCATCACAACGATGTGGGCCAGTTCGAACAATTCGCGCCAGCGATGCCAGGTCGGCAATCCGGCGAAGGCATCCGCACCGAGCAGCAGGATCAACGAGCGCGATGCCCCGAATTCCGCGCGCATCTCGCGCAATGTATCGACCGTGTACGAGGGCTCGCTGCGATCCAGTTCGCGCGTATCCAATTGCAGGCGATCTTGCCCCGCCAGGGCGGCGCGCAGCATGGCCACGCGTTGCGCCGCGCTCGCCACCGGCGTGCTCCGGTGCGGTGGCACGTGCGCGGGCATCAGCCATACCGGCGCAGCCAAAGCCTCGGCTGCCTCCAGCGCCACGCGCAGATGGCCGATATGCACCGGATCGAAGGTACCGCCAAGAATGACGATCGGTTCGTTCATGCCTTAACTGGCGTGACTGAGTGCGTGCGGCTGCGCGATCATGACCAGCAGCCGCTCCAGTTCGATCCACGCATCGCCGATGCCGCGGCCCTTGCTCAGGCGATCCACGCGCGCGGCCTGCACGAGGCAATCTTCCCAATGACCGGGGCCAGCGCGGCCGAGCACCTTGCGGAAGAATTTCTCGCGCGCGTCCCACATGCGTTCGCTTTTGAATGCGCTGGCAAGGTTCGGTGCCGCAGCCAGGCGCGCAAGTATCTGCAACTGATACAGGATCAAGCCCATCAGCGCCGGGATGGCGTCGCCTTCCGCGCGCAATCCGGCGAGGACGCGCAGCGCACGCGGCGCGTCGCCCGCAAGCGCCGCATCTACGAGCTTGATCGCGTCGAAGCGCGCGCTGTCGGCGACAAGGTCTTCCAGGGTTTGCGCATCCAGCGGCGCCGTGCCATGCAACAGCGCGAGCTTGTCGATTTCCTGCGCGGCGGCGAGCGAATTGCCTTCCACGCGCTCGGCCAGCGCGGCGATTGCGGCACGATCCGGATTCAGTCCGCGGCTGGCCATGCGCTGCGCGAGCCAGGCAGAAAACTCGTCCAGCCGCATCGGCCACACCGGCACGTACAGTCCCGCCTTCTCGACGGCGCCGACCCAAGCCGCTCCCTCGTTTTCCTTTTTCGTCCACTGCAGCGCGGTGATCAAAAGGACGGCATCCGGCGCAGGATTCGCACAGTATTCGACAATCGCCGCACTACCTTCCTTGCCGGTCTTGCCGGTCGGCAGGCGCAGGTCGATCACACGGCGCGACGCGAACAGCGACAGCGAAGCACCGGCACGTGCGAGCGCATCCCAATCGAAATATTGATCGGCGTCGAGGATGTCGCGTTCGCCGTAGCCCAGTTCGCGCGCCCGCGCGCGCAGCGCGTCGGCAGCTTCAATGACAAGCAGATGTTCCTCGCCGGCGATCAGGTAAACCGGTTTCAGTTCGGAACCGGCGAGGTGCTTGTGCAACTGCACGAGCGTTGCGGACATGCCGCGCTCAGCGCTCGCGCGTCACGGCGTCGATCTTGCGCATGATCGCATCGACCATATCGCGCTCCATGCCTTTCTTGATCTCGTCCTGTTCGGCATTGCTGCCGATGGCCTGGGTCTGGTCGAAGGTGTAGTCGCGCGAACGTTCGATCACCTGTGACGTCAGCAGGGTCTTTCCATCGGAGCCCTGGATGCCCAGTTCGACGTGGTAGACCATCGAAAATTCGTTGACCGTGGCGTTCGCGCCGACCGAACGCACGACCGGCGCCAGCGACACCGCCGACAGCGTGATTTCCGCCACGTGCTCGCCCGGCGCACTTTCTACCGTCGCGCCGGAGCGCGCGAGCGCCGCTTCGACATCGCGCTTGAGCGGGCTGAACGCATCGGACACGGCGACATGCACGCGCTGCAGGTCGGGCGGCAGTTTCGCCTCGCCGCGCAACTGGAAGCCGCAGGCGGCGAGTGCCATGGCGAACGCGGCAAGCACAAGGCAACGAAGAATCTTCATGCGCGGAAATCCATTCAGACGACGATATTCACGATCTTGCCCGGCACGATGACGATCTTCTTCGGCACCGCGGCACCGACGAACTTGGCCACGTCCGCATGGTTCAGCGCGGTATTCTCCACTACCTCGCGCGGTGCGTCGACCGCCACTTCGATGGTACCGCGCAGCTTGCCGTTGACCTGCACAGCCAGCGTGATTTCCGCCTTGACCAGCGCAGCAGCGTCGGCCTTCGGCCACGCTACGTCGATCAAGGCTTCGCGATGGCCCAACGCCTGCCACAGGGCGTGGCAGACGTGCGGCGTGATCGGGTTGAGCACCAGCACCAGGGTCTCGAATGCCTCGTGGCGCACGGCGCGGCCTTGGTCGGACATGTCTTCGAACTTGCCGACAGCATTGAGCAGTTCCATGGCGGACGCGATCGCGGTGTTGAACGACAGGCGCCGGCCGTAGTCATCACCGATCTTGGCGATGGTCTCGTGGATTTGCCGGCGCAGCGCTTTTTGCGCGGCATTCAATTTCGGCGCATCGACCGGCGGATGATCCGGCTGCGCGATGTGCGCCTGCGCGTCGCGCCACAGGCGGCGCAGGAAGCGCGCCATGCCCTCCACCCCCGCCTCGTTCCATTCCAGCGATTTTTCCGGCGGCGCGGCGAACATGGAAAACAGGCGCACGGTATCGGCGCCGTATTTTTCCACCATCGCGCGCGGATCGACGCCGTTGTTCTTGGACTTGGACATCTTCTCGATGCCGCCGATGGCAACCGGTTGGCCGTCGAAGCGCAGGCGCGCGCCGACCACGCGCGCGCGCTCGTCGCGCTCGATGTCGACGTCCGCCGGATTGAACCATTCGCGATGGCCGGCCGAATCCTCGCGATAGAACGTCTCGGCGATGACCATGCCCTGGCACAGCAGGTTCGTGACCGGCTCATCCGAATGCACGAGGCCTTCGTCGCGCAGCAGCTTGTGGAAGAAGCGGAAATACAGCAGGTGCAGGATCGCGTGCTCGACGCCGCCGATATACTGGTCCACGGGCAGCCAGTAGTCGGCACGCGCATCGACCATGTCGGCGGCGCCCGGGCTGGTATAGCGCGCGTAGTACCAGCTCGATTCCATGAACGTGTCGAAAGTATCGGTCTCGCGTTCGGCCGCACCGCCGCATTGCGGACATTTACACTTGCGCCATTCCGGATCGGCCTTGATCGGCGATTGCACGCCCATGAACTGCACCTTCTCGGGCAGCACGACCGGGAGCTGGTCTTCGGGCACCGGCACGGCATCGCACTTTGGGCAATACACGATCGGAATCGGGCAGCCCCAATAGCGCTGCCGCGACACGCCCCAGTCGCGCAGACGGAAATTGACCTTGCGCGCGCCCTTGCCTTCCTTTTCGATGCGCGCGGCGATGGCGTCGAACGCGGCGCGGTAATCCAGTCCGTCGAACTCGCCGGAATTGACCAGGGTGCCGTAATCGGTGAACGCGGCATCCTCGATGATGCCGCGCTCGAACTCGCGCAGCACGTCCAGCGCGACAGGCGGTTCGACAACGTCGATGGCGCGGCCTTCACCCAGCGCGGCCGTCATCGGATTGGCGTTGTTTGCCGCGTCGCGGCCGAGTTCGCGGATCGCTTCGCGCACCGGATCGCTGACGATCACCATCTTGATGAACAGGTCGTATTTGGTCGCGAATTCCCAATCGCGCTCGTCGTGCGCCGGAACCGCCATCAGCGCGCCGGTGCCATAGCCCATCAGCACGAAGTTCGCGATCCACACCGGCAGCTTCTCCCCGGTGATCGGATGAATCGCGTGGAATCCGGTTTCGATGCCCTTCTTTTCCTGCGTCTCCAGGTCGGCTTCGGCGACGCCGCCGTGGCGGCAAGCGTCAATGAATTCCTGGATTTGCGGATTTGTGGACGCCGCCTTGAGTGCAAGCGGATGTTCGGCCGCAAGACACAAAAAGGTCGCGCCCATCAACGTGTCCGGGCGGGTGGTGAACACGCGCACGGGTTCGCGTTCGCCATCGATGGCAAAATCGATCTCCAGACCTTCGGAGCGGCCGATCCAGTTGCGCTGCATGGTCTTGACCGCATCCGGCCAGCCGGGCAACTTGTCGAGGCCGCTCAGCAATTCGTCGGCGTAGTCGGTGATCTTCAAGAACCATTGCGGGATCTCGCGCTTCTCGACCACCGCCCCGGTGCGCCAGCCGCGGCCGTCGATCACCTGTTCATTGGCGAGCACGGTCTGGTCGACCGGATCCCAGTTCACGACCGAATTCTTGCGATACGCCAGTCCCTTCTTGAACAGGCGCACGAACATGCGCTGTTCGTGCACGTAGTAATCCGGCTTGCAGGTGGCGAACTCGCGCGACCAGTCGATGGCGTAGCCCATCGTGCGCAATTGCTCGCGCATGTGCTCGATGTTGGAATACGTCCACTTCGCCGGCGCGGTCTTGTTCTTGATCGCGGCGTTTTCCGCGGGCAGGCCGAACGCGTCCCAACCCATCGGCTGCAGGACATTCTTGCCGAGCATGCGCTGGTAGCGGCTGATCACGTCGCCGATCGTGTAGTTGCGCACGTGGCCCATGTGCAGCGCACCGGACGGATACGGCAGCATCGACAGGCAATAGAAC
>DATIVQ010000344.1:0-3404 GCA_035465735.1 Rudaea sp. | reverse complement strand
GTGTCGTGGCGGGAGAATCGGCGCGCGTGCTGACGAACCTCACGACACGATGCTCGCCGCCGGCCCGTTCAACGGCGAGATGAAGATGTCGCTGTCGAAGCCCGCGTCGGCAAAGGCAACACGCATGGCTGGCGCGGCTGCATCGGCTTGCGCGCGCGATTCGAACCAGGCGAATACGCTCGGTCCGCCGCCGGAAATGCTGGCGCCGAGTGCGGCATGATCCAACGCCGCCTGTTTGACGCGTCCGAAGCCGGTGATCAACAGTGCGCGGCGCGGCTCGACGAGTATGTCGCGCAGCCCCGCGCGCACGAGGCGCGCGTCGCCGCGTTCGCAACCCAGCACGAACAGGGTCAGGTTGGCGCTTTGTTCCACGAATTCGTGCAGCGTGTAGTGGCCCTCGAGCGCTTTGCGCGCACGCCGGGTTTCCAGCGTCGCGTGTGGATGCGCCAGCACGCAATGCCAGTCGGCCGGAACCGGTATGCGCACCAGCCGATCTGCAGTCGCGAGCACCACGCCGCCGAGCAGCATCGGCCCGACATTGTCGCCGTGCGCTCCGCCGCTGGCGACAACTTCGCCGGCGAGTGCGAACGGATACAGGGCGGAGGCTGGCAGTGGCGCATCAAGCAACGCATTGGCAGCGACCAGCGCGGCCACGCAGGATGCCGCCGAGCCGCCCATGCCGGAGCCGAACGCGATGCCTTTGTCGAGTTCGATCTCGAAACCGAACGGCAGGCCTAGCGCATCGCGCAGCGCGATCAGCGCCGCACCGGCGGTGTTGCGCGCTGCGTCGTGCGGCAACTCGGTGACGCAGCCGCGGATCGCGGCGATGCGCACGTCGGGCGCATCGATGCGTCGCACCGTGGCGCGGTCGCCGGGTCCGGCGACGGTATGGCCGAGGATGTCGAAGCCGACGCCGATGTTGCCGACGGAGGCCGGCGCGAACGCGGTCGCCTGTTTCATACCCGCGCTCCCAGCGACTGCGCGACGCGCAGCAGGTCGGAAAACACGCCTGCGGCAGTGACCTCGGGTCCGGCGCCAGGGCCGCGCACGACGAGTGGATTGTCGCAATAGCGGCTGGTGGAAAACTGCACGATGTTGTCGGTCAGGCGGATGCTGGCCAAGGCGTGCGTGCGTTCCATTTCGACGAGTCGCACGCTGGCATGGCCGGCGCGGTCGAGGCGCGCCACGTAGCGCAGCACGCGGCCGTTGCGTTGCGCGCTTTCGAGTCGTGCGGCCATGGTGTCGTCGAGCATCCGCGGATTTTGCATGAATCCGTGGCGATCCGCGCCGCGCATCGGTTCCGGTACCAGGTTTTCCACCGCGACGTCGGCGAGCGCGAGCGGCAATCCGGCTTCGCGCGCGAGGATGACGAGCTTGCGCGCGACGTCGGTGCCGGAGAGATCGTCGCGCGGATCGGGCTCGGTGTAGCCGAGCGCCTGCGCTTCGCCGACCAGCTCGGAAAACGGCACGCTGCCGTCGTACTCATTGAACAGCCAGGCCAGGGTGCCGGAAAGGATTCCTTCCACGGCAATGAGTTCGTCGCCGGTGTCGAGCAGGTCGCGCAAGGTCGAGATCACCGGCAGGCCGGCACCGACCGTCGCCTCGTAACGGAAGCGCGCATTGCCGCGCGCGGCGGCAGCGTGGATCGCCTGGTAGCGATCGAGCGGTCCGGCTCCGGCCTGCTTGTTCGGCGTGATCACGTGGATGCCGTCCGCGAGCCATTGCGGATAGCGCTCCGCCACGGCGTCGCTGGCGCTGCAATCGAGGATGACGGCATGCGCATGACGCGTGGCGCGCAGGTGCCGGACGAAGGCATCGGGATCGGCGGGGATGAATTCAACTTCGCGGCCACGCCACTGCCCACCCAGGTCGTGGGCATCGACGAGCAGGTGCCGGGTGGACACGATGGCGTGCAGGTGCAAATCGAGATTGCACGCTCGCCGCAGGCGCGGGGCGGCGGCAGCGATCTGGTCGAGCAGGGCGGAACCGACCTTGCCCGGACCGATCAGTCCGAGCGCCATGACGGTGGGGGCGGGCGTGCGCACTGCCGCCAACAGGTCGGATTGGATATCGCAGACGACAGCACTCATGTGGCCTCCGGTTCGGGGCCCGCATCGTCGTCGGATGGATCGCGCTTGGCGCCCGCATCCGTCAGGGTGCGGGGCCATTGCTTGGGGAAAACTATCTGCGCACGGCCGACCGCACCACGGTGGTCGTGGTGGTAGTGGTCGTCGTGGTGGAAAACGCGGTGCGCATGGTCGCAGTGGAACGCATGCGCCCGACGCTTGTCAAGCGCCGGAGTCGATGCGTGCCATCAGCGCATCGTGCAACAGCGGTTTGCGCCAGCCCTCCAGCGCGATCGGCCAGGCACGGTCGGCGACCAGGCTTTCCAGGTGCCGGCGCGGGCAGAGCAGGCCTTCGGGCAGGTTCAGCGATTGCGCGATGCCGGCGACGGCTTCGCGCAGCGCGGTCAGCAGGCGCCGGTCTGCCGACTTCGCGGGCGGCGGAATCGGCGCGAAGTCGAGTTCCTCAGGCGTCGGTGGCGCGCTCAGCACGTCCAGTAATTCTTCGCGCTGCGGACCGCGCAGGGCGCGCAAGCCCTTGCAGCGTTCGAACAGCTCGGCGCCATCGCGCGGCGGATGTGCGGCGAGATCGAGGATGCGCGCGTCGTCGAGGATCCACGACCGCGGTTTGTCCAGCGCGCGCGCCTTCGCTTCGCGCCAGAGCAGGATGCGCCGGAGCAAGGCCTGCGACTCGCGCGGCCAGTCCGCCGCACGCGGGAACGCACGTTGCGGCTGCGCGTCCGGTTCGGAGCGGCAGATCTTGTCGACGAGACGCCGGCAGTCCTCGGCCAGCCATTCCTCGCGTCCGAGTTCGGCGAGTCTTGCGGCCAGCAGCGCGTGGATTTGTGGCAAGTGTTCGACGTCCTGCGCGGCGTACTCGAGTTGCGCTGGGCTCAGCGGGCGCTTGAGCCAATCCGAGCGCGTCTCGCCCTTGGGCAGGTCCACGCCGAGCAGGGCGGCGACGAGTTTCTGGTAGCTCAGGCCCGGCCCTAAGCCCGTCATCGCCGCGGCGATCTGCGTATCGAACAGAACGGCCGGACCGGACGGGATGATCGCGGACAAGGCTTCGAGGTCTTCGCTCGCGCTGTGCATCACGCACACGCTGCGCGCATCGGCGAGGCAGGCGGCGAGGGCGGCGTGGCTGCGTAATGCCGGCGCATCGATCACGGCGGTGCGTCCGCCGATTTCGGCCTGGATCAAGGCGAGCCGGGCATAAAACGTATCGGTGCGCATGAATTCGGTGTCCAGGGCGATCACGGCCGGCGCCGTTTGCGCGGAAATCCATGCGGTGAGTGCGGACTCGCTGTCTATCCAGTCAAACACGATTCATTCCTTGTTGCG
>DATIVQ010000343.1:0-6416 GCA_035465735.1 Rudaea sp. | reverse complement strand
GTTCCGCGCGCGCACGCACGACCGAAAGCGCGGCCTGGATGGATTCCTGCATCACCTCGCCAAGCTGGCCGGTGTGGATAAGCTTGCCCTTGCCGGGCACCACGGTGGCCTCGATGCTGAGCAGGTCCCCGCCGACCTCGGTCCAGGCCAGACCGGTGACGAGGCCGAACTCGTTCTTCTGTTCGGCGCGGCCATAGGTGAACTTGCGCACACCCAGATAGTGCTCGAGGTTCTTGCCCGCTACCGACACCTTGCCGCGCTTCTTCGCGCCCTGGTCCGCGGCGAGCGTGAGTTCCTTGACGACCTTGCGGCAAATCTTGGAAATCTCGCGCTCGAGGTTGCGCACACCGGATTCGCGCGTGTAGTAGCGCACCATGTCGCGCAACGCGCCTTCGGCAACGTGAAGCTCGCTCTCGCGCAAACCATTCGCCTTGATCTGTTTCGGCAGCAGGTAGCGCTGGGCAATATTGATCTTCTCATCCTCGGTGTAGCCGGGAATGCGGATCACCTCCATGCGGTCGAGCAAGGGACCCGGGATGTTCAGCGAATTGGCCGTGGCGATGAACATGACCTCGGACAGGTCAAAATCGACTTCCAGGTAATGATCATTGAAGGCGTGGTTCTGCTCCGGGTCGAGCACCTCGAGCAGGGCCGAGGACGGATCGCCGCGGAAATCCATCGACATCTTGTCGATCTCGTCGAGCATGAACAGCGGATTGCGCGTACCGACCTTGTTCATGTTCTGCACGATTCTTCCCGGCATAGAACCGATATAGGTGCGGCGATGGCCGCGGATCTCGGCCTCGTCGCGCACGCCGCCCAGCGACATGCGCACGAACTTGCGGTTCGTCGCGCGCGCGATGGATTGACCGAGCGAGGTCTTGCCCACGCCGGGCGGGCCGACCAGGCACAGGATCGGCGCCTTCATCTTCTTCACGCGCTGCTGCACGGCGAGATATTCGACGATGCGCTCCTTGACCTTTTCCAGTCCGTAATGATCCGCATCGAGCACTTCCTCGGCGGCCTTGAGATCGCGGCGCACCTTGCTGCGCTTGCGCCACGGCGCGCCGACCAGCCAGTCGATGTAATTGCGCACGACAGTGGCTTCGGCCGACATCGGCGACATCTGCTTTAGCTTGTTGAGCTCTGCGCGTGCCTTTTTCTCGACCGGCTTGGGCATGCCGGACTTTTCGATCTTCTTGCCCAGTTCCTCGATCTCGTTCGGCGCTTCCTCGTTCTCGCCCAGTTCCTTCTGGATCGCCTTCATCTGCTCGTTCAGGTAATACTCGCGCTGGCTCTTCTCCATCTGCGTCTTGACACGACCGCGGATGCGCTTTTCGATCTGCTGGACGTCGATCTCGCCCTCGACGAATCCGATCAGCATTTCCAGGCGATCGGCAACGTCGGGTGTTTCCAGCAGGCGCTGCTTGTCGGAAAGGCGGATCGACAAATGCGCGGCAATGGTGTCGGCCAGACGCGAGGTGTCGTCGATGCCGGCCAGCGTGGTCAGCAATTCGGGCGGGATCTTGCGGTTGAGCTTGACGAAATTCTCGAACTGCGAAACGACCGTGCGCGCAACGACTTCGATCTCGCGCGGGGTGCGTGTGTAGGCGGGATCGAGCGAACGCACATGCCCGGTCATCACGCCGTCGCGTTCACCGTAACGCACGACTTCCGCACGCGTGCTGCCCTCGACCAGCACCTTGACGGTGCCATCGGGGAGCTTGAGCAATTGCAGGATGCTGGCGACCGTGCCGATCGGATACAAGTCGGCGGCCTTGGGATCGTCGATGTCCGCGCCACGCTGGGCGACGAGCAGGATGCGCTTGTCGCCGGCCATGCTCATGTCCAGCGCCCTCATCGACTTTTCGCGGCCGACGAACAGCGGTATCACCATGTGCGGATAGACCACGACGTCGCGCAGTGGCAGCACCGGCAATTCGGCGATGGCGGCAACTGCGGACGTTTCGGGCTTGATGCTGGTGCTCATTGCGTTTCCTGTCGATGGGTGGCACGGCGGTTCACGGCCAGCGTGAGCGCATGCGCGATATTCGTCAAGTGACGACGCGACGACAGGATTTCAAGATGGAGATGATGCGCCGCGCGGCGCTGTCAGGATTTCGGTACGCGCGCGGCGATAGCGTCGTCCGCGAGATCCGCGGAACCGGCATCGACCGCACGCTGGGCGACGCTACGCTGCTTGTCGCGACGCGCGTTCGCCGCGAACAGGGTTCCGGGCGGCGGTGTCGCCTCGAAGTAATCGTGCAAACCGTCCAGAATGGCGCCGGCGAGTTTCTGCCGCTGCGTCGAATTCTTGAGGCGCTTTTCCTCTGCCGGGTTCGTGATGAACGCGGTTTCCACCAGGATCGAAGGAACATCGGGTGAACGCAACACCACGAAATTGGCCTTCTCGACATAGCCGCGGTGGGTCGGTCCGATCCTCGCCAACGCATGCAGCACACGCTTGGCGACCGCGTCGCTGGCCTCGGCGGTCGCACCCTGCGACAAATCGAGCAGCACCGCCGCAAGCGTGCTGTCCTTGTCCTCGAGCTTGACCCCACCGACAAGGTCGGCGCGGTTCTCGCGGTCGGCCAGCCAGCGTGCCGCCTCGTTCGTCGCCCCGCGCGGAGAGAGCACCCACACCGACGAACCGCGCGCGTCGCCGCTGGCATAGGCATCGGCGTGGATCGAGACGAACAGGTCGGCCTTGGCTTCGCGCGCCTTCTGGTAACGCTCCTGCAAGGGAATGAAGTAATCGCCATCGCGAGTCAACACCGCATGCATGCCGGATTGCTTGTCGACGAGCTTGGCCAGATCGCGCGCCACCGCCAGCGTGATGTCCTTCTCGTGCGTGCCGCCGGCGCCCGTGGCACCCGGATCCACGCCGCCGTGTCCCGCGTCGATGGCGATGACGACGTCGCGCGGTTTGGCCGCAAGCGCCGCCATGCTCTTGACCGGCGCGTTGCGGCCTTTCGCATACAAATCCACGATCAGGCGGTAGGCGCCGCCGCGACCGCGCGGCTGCACAAAACTTTTCGGCTGCACGGCGGCGGTCAGGTCAAGCACCACGCGCACACCATCCTTGCCGTGACGGCCGGTGCGCACGTCCTTGAGCACACCCGTGGCAGAAGGCGCCGCGAAGCCACCGGCCAGGTCCGTTTCGCTGACATCGATCACTAGCCGATCAGGATTGGCGATTTCGAACAGCTTGTAGTCCGGCCGAGCGGATAGGTCGAATGCGATGCGCAGGTAGCCGTCGTTCTGGGTGGCTCGCACTGAACGGATTTCGCCCGCCCACGCCGGCACGGCCAGCACGGCTGCGCAGGCGACAAAACATCGGATCCGGGCCGCTGCTCCCCTCATGCCGCGTATTCAAGCGCAAAACGGCCACAAATTTCAAGTGTTTTTTCTTTATGAATCGAAGATTTGCGCGAGAAAGCTCGCGCACAAGTCAGGAATCGTTCCTAACTTGCTGTCTTGAATCCGCCTCACGCTTGGCATGCGCGCTCTCCAGCCAGCCCGCTCCAACCTCGCTGTGGGCCCGCAAATGAACATCGCGACCGCAGGTCGCATGTGCGAGGCGCACGGTCAAATCGGGCTTGGGAATCGCGCCCGCGCCGCGCTCGGGCCATTCGATCAGCCACAGCACCGGACCGTCGGCCAGGTCGCGCAGGCCCAGCCATTCCAGTTCCTCGGCGGCGGCGATGCGGTACAGGTCCAGATGCTGCGCGGTCAGGCCGGGCAATGCATAGGTTTCGATCAGGGTGTAGGTCGGGCTCTTGACCTGCTCGCCGGCGCCGAGCGCACGCAGCAATGCGCGCGCGAACGTGGTCTTGCCCGCGCCGAGCGGACCGGCCAGATGGATGCTTCCGCCCCCCTGCAGGTGCGGCGCAAGCTCGCGCGCGAGAGCGCCGAGCGCATCCTCGTCGATTCCCTTCAAGGCGAATTCAGTCATTTGAAATACCGTTTCGCAGGCGGCGCAAATGCAGGAACAGGTCGCTCGCCACGGTGCCCGCCTCGCCGTCGCGCGCGGCCACGTCGCCGGCCTGCGCGTGCAGCGCCACGCCGAAGCGGGCCGCACGCCAGGCATTCAGTCCCTGCGCCATCAGGCTCGCGATGACACCTGTCAGCACATCGCCCATGCCGCCCGAAGCCAGGCCGGGATTGCCCCACGGACACACCGCCGCGTCGCCGTTCTCGTGCGCGACGAGGGTGCCCGCGCCTTTGAGCACCGCCACGCAGCGGAAACGCGCGGCGAGTTCGCGCGCCGCGGCGAAGCGGTCGCGCGCGATTCGTTCCGTATTCCATCCGAGCAAACGCGACGCCTCGCCAGGATGCGGCGTGATGACACTGCCCGGCGGCAGAGCCATGGACTCCGCAGCGAGCAGGTTCAACGCATCCGCATCCATGACGATGGGCTTGTGTGCGTCCAGCGCAGCCCGCCACAATGTCCTGCCCCAGGACTTTCGCCCGAGACCGGGTCCCAATGCGAGCACGTTCGCGCGCGCGAGCAATGGCGTCAGATCCGCCGCATCGGCCATTCCATGCACCATCACTTCGGGTCGCGCGGCATTGATCGCTGTGATGTTTTCAGGACGCGTCGCGGCGCTGACAAGGCCAGCGCCCACGCGCAGCGCCGCTTCCGCGCACAGACGGATCGCACCGCCCATGCCGGCATCGCCACCGATCGCGAGCACATGACCGAAGTCGCCCTTGTGCGCGTCGCGCGCACGCGGCGGCAGCCAAGCCGCCGGCCGGTGTGGATCGAGCAGGCGCGGATCGAGCAGGCGCGCATCGTAGGGCATGTCGGCGAACGCCTGTTCCGGCAATCCGAGCCGATCCAGCACCAGGGTGCCGCAGTGATCCAGCGCTGCGCCGGTCGACAATCCGCGCTTGCGTGCGATAAAGCTCACCGTGACATCGGCGTGCACCGCCACGCCGAACACGGCACCGGTGTCGGCATCGATGCCAGAGGGAACGTCCAGAGACAGCACCGGCTTGCCGGTCGCATGCAGGTGGCGGATGGCCTGCGCGGCGACACCTTCCACGGGACGTGCCAGTCCGATGCCGAATATCGCATCGGCGTAGACGTCGGCTGCAGGAACGCCATGCTCTGCCGCAAGGGTTTCGCCGCCGCCGTCGCGCCAGGCGTCGCGCGCGCGCCGCGCGTCCGTCGTCGCGGGCTCGGCCAACGCCAGCACGATCGTCGGCAATCCGGCTGCACGTGCCTGGCAAGCCAAAAGATAGCCATCGCCGCCGTTGTTCCCGCCACCACACAACACCGCCAGCCGCTGCGCCCTGGGCCAGCGCGCACACAACACGCGCCAGGCCGCCCCGGCCGCACGCTGCATGAGGTCAAAGCCCGCAATGCCCAGGTCTTCGATCGCGTGGCGATCCAGTTCGCGCAGCTGCGCGGCGGTATACAAGCGTGTACTCATGCGGCAAGTCTATACTTTGCCGGATGGATGCGCCCAACTACGCTGCACTCGCTGACGACATCAAACGCTGGGGCGCGGCACTGGGCTTCGCGCAAGTCGGCATCGCCGCGGCCGATCTCGGCGACGACGAAACGCATCTGCTCAACTGGCTGGCGCAGGGCCGCCACGGCGAGATGGAATACATGGCGCGCCACGGCACCAAGCGTAGCCGACCCGCGGATTTACACGCGGGTACCGTGCGCGTGATTTCCACGCGCCTGGATTACGATCCGCCCGGTGCACGCGACGCATGGGAAGTCATCGAAGATCCTGCACTCGCTTACGTTTCGCGCTACGCGCTCGGTCGCGATTACCACAAGCTGGTGCGCGCGCGTTTGCAAAAACTCGCGGATCGCATCACCAGCGAGATCGGTCCGTTCGGCTATCGCGCGTTTTCCGATTCGGCGCCGGTGCTGGAAAAGGCGCTGGCACGCAACGCGGGACTCGGCTGGATCGGCAAGCACACCAATCTGATCAACCGTAATGCCGGTTCGTGGTTCTTCCTCGGCGAACTGTATGTCGATCTGCCGCTACCGGTGGACGACCCGGCAAGCGATCACTGCGGCACCTGTACGCGCTGCATCGAAGTGTGTCCGACCCAGGCTATCGTCGGCCCGCAGCAACTCGACGCGCGCCGCTGCATCTCGTACCTGACCATCGAACTGCGTGGGCGCATTCCGGTCGAGCTGCGCCCGCTCATCGGCAACCGCATTTACGGTTGTGACGACTGCCAGCTCGTGTGCCCGTGGAACAAGTTCGCGAAGAAAAGTGTGGAACCGGATTTCGCCGTGCGCCACGGACTGGACGGCGCTGCACTCGCCGAGTTGTTCGGCTGGAGCGAAGCGGAATTCCTCGCCCGCACCGAAGGCTCGGCGATCCGCCGCATCGGCCACGAACAGTGGCTCCGAAACATCGCGGTGGCGCTGGGCAATGCGCCGC
>DATIVQ010000342.1:0-2204 GCA_035465735.1 Rudaea sp. | reverse complement strand
CGAAGTCGTCGCCAAGCTCTTCTCCGTCGCGCGCCGCTACCAGCTCACCCTGCAGCCGCAGCTGATCCTGCTGCAGAAGACCCTGCTCAACATCGAAGGCATCGGCCGCCTGCTGCATCCGCAGATCGACATCTGGGCGACCGCGAAGCCCGTGCTCGCCGGCATCCTGCGCGAACGCCGCAGCCCGCGCCGCGTGCTGCGCAAGCTGCGCGAACGCCTGCCGGAATGGGTCGCCGCGGCGCCGGAATTGCCTGCGCTCGTGCACACGTTCCTGAAGAAGGCCGCGGCCGGCGATTTCGATGCGCAGCGCGGCATCGAACGCGAACAGCGCGAACGCCTCTCGCGCGCGCAACGCCGCCAGCTCGCCGTATTGCCGCTCGCTGCAGCGTCGCTGCTCGGCGCGGCCCTGCTCTACGCCTTCGACACGCACGCCGCGCAATGGCTTCACGTGCCGGTGTCGGCGTGGATCGCGCTGGCAATAAGCACCGGCGCCTTCACCGTGGCGTGGCGCAGCGCGCGTAATTGAAAAGTGCGACCATGGAAGGTCGCTTTTTGATGCCGCGATCAGGATGAGCGAAAAAATATCCATCCTCCACGAAGACGCCGACCTGCTGGCCGTGAACAAGCCGGCAGGCTTGCTCGTGCATCGCAGCAAGATCGCCAACGACGAAACCGATTTCCTGCTCGACCGCATTGCGGCGCAGACCGCGGCGACGCTGTTCCTCGCGCATCGGCTCGATCGCGCGACATCCGGCGTCGTGCTGCTCGCCAAATCGCGTGAAGTCGCCGGCGAACTCGGGCGTCTGTTCATGGCGCGCGAGGTAAGCAAGCGCTACCTCGCGGTGGTGCGCGGCTGGCCTGAACCCGAGGGCGTCATCGACTACCCATTGCCGGACGTGCGCGAGCGCAGTCCGCGCAAGCCCGCGCTCACGCGCTGGCGCACGCTCGCGACGGCGACGTTGCCGATCGCGATGGGCAAATATCCCGAACAGCGTTACGCCCTCGTCGAAGCCCTGCCCGAGACCGGGCGCTACCGGCAGATCCGCAAGCATTTCCATCATGTTTCGCACCACATCGTCGGCGACACCAGCCATGGCCGCGGCGATCACAACCGGATCTGGCGCATGCACTTGGGCATGCATCGCATGCTGCTGCATGCGTGGCGCCTGGAGTTCGCGCACCCGCGCAACGGCGAGCGCCTGCACCTGCAGGCGCCGCTCGATGCCGCGTGGCAGCGCGTGTTCGAGCGATTCGACTGGGCTGGCGCGCTCGCCTGCTAGAATCGCGCGACCAAGGGGAGCGAGCCATGCCATCGTTCGACATCGTTTCCAAACTCGACCTGCACGAATTGACCAATGCGGTCGACCAGGCCACGCGCGAGTTGTCCAATCGCTTCGACTTCAAGGGCACCGATGCCGCGTTCGAGCGCGAGGGCGAAAGCACCGTCGTGCTCAAGGCGCAGGCCGAATTCCAGCTCAAGCAGATGCTGGAAATCCTCAAGCAGCGCCTGGCCAGCCGGCACATCGACATCCGTTGCGCGGATATCGCCGATCCGGAAATCAACCTGTCGACGGCGCGCCAGAAGGTGACGCTCAAGCAGGGCATCGACCAGCCGCTGGCCAAGGACATCGTCAAGCGCATCAAGGACGCCAAGCTCAAGGTCGAGGCGCAGATCCAGGGCGACAAGCTGCGCGTGAGCGGCAAGAAGCGCGACGACTTGCAGACTGCGATGGCACTGCTGCGCGCCGCCCAGGACATCAAGATGCCGTTGCAATTCGAGAACTTCCGGGATTGATGGAAGCGGTTCAAAACCTGCTGCGCTCGGCAGCTCGCGTTCCGGCGGTGCTCGGAATGCTCATGTACTGGCGTGTACACTCCGCTTCCTGCGCTCCGGCAGTCCGCAATCTTCCTTCGCTCGCGACGGTTTTGAATCCGCTTCCTCGATGCTCGTAATCACCAGCCACCTTCAAATTCCGCAGAGCGAACTTGTCGAATCCTTCGTGCGCGCGTCCGGTCCCGGCGGCCAGAACGTGAACAAGGTCGCGAGCGCGGTGGAATTGCGTTTCGACGTCGCGCATTCACCGTCGTTGCCGGAGCCGTTGCGTGCGCGCCTGCTCGCGCGCCGCGATCGTCGCTTCACGACAGAAGGCGTGCTGGTGATCCAGGCCAACCGATTCCGCGACCAGGCCAAGAACCGCGAGGAT
>DATIVQ010000341.1:0-3802 GCA_035465735.1 Rudaea sp. | reverse complement strand
AACCACAAGCATTACGGCAAGGGCCAGACCGAGGACACGATCCACCTGCCGCCCGGCGACCATACCCTGCAACTGGATTTCGCCGACTACCGGCACATGCAATTCGATCCGCCGCTGGTGTCCCCAAGGATCACGATTCACGTCAAATGATGCGACCCGTCATTTGTCCAAATCGACGGCATAAACCGCGGTGCCGTCGCCGTTGTCCTTGACCAGCGTGACATTGTCGATTCCGGCTCCGCGCGCGATGTCCAGCTTGCCGGCCGCCGAGGTGAAAACCACGGGGCCGGCGGTCTTCACCTTGGCGAAGCGCCAGTTGCGCATGGCGCCGAAATTCCGGCGCTCGATTTCGCGCGCGTTGCGGACGTAGGCGATCAACACGTCGCGGTTGGCATCTGGCGCGGACAGCACGATGTTGCGACCGTCGAGTCCGGGGAATCCGCCGCCGCCGCTCGCGCGGTAGTTGTTGGTCACGACGATGAAGGCCTGGCCGGGCTTGACCGGCTGGCCGCGAAAGCGCAAATCCGCGATGCGCTCGCCGGCTGGCCGGGTCACGTCGATGAGGTAAGTGAGATCACCTTGCAGGACGTCGAAGTTGTAGGTTGGATAGCGCCGGTTGATGAGTTCCTGCGCCTTCGCATTGCGCGGATCGATGAGGTTGAACCACTGCGCGGATTTCTCGAGCCAGGCCTTGACGCCGGCACCGTCTGTCTTCACCGCGGTCAGGGTGTTCGGATACAGGTAGAGGTCGGCTGCGTTGTTGATCGCGAGCGGGCCGGCGGGCACGTCGGTGTAGTCGTTCGGCCCACCGAAGCCGGCCTTGAACGGCGCGGCGGCGGACAACACCGGAACATCGCGATACTGCGGCAGGTTCGCCCGGATATACTTTTCCACATAGCCGCGCTGCGCCGTGTTGACCAGCGTCAGCGCCGACGTGTCGCCGGCGGCGACGAAGTAGGTCGTCATGGCAAAATCGCTGCTGCCGATCGGCGTCTTCACGTAGGCGATGGTGGCCGCGTGTTCCGGCGCGACGATCCGTGCGATTTGCGTGTCGATTGCGACGGGTTTCGCGCCGCGTGGCTCGACCAGGCGCACTTCCGAGTGTGTGGCGTCGCGGTCCACATGCCAGTGTCCGTTCGCATAAAGCAGGTGCAGGTCGATCACGCCGATGGCCTTGCCGAAGAAATCGCCCATCACGGTCGGCACGCCGTTGACGAACCCGCGCTGGTTGTCGACGCCGCGCATGTGCGCGTAGTGCGATTTCGGATTGCCGGGATCGGGGAAGACCTGGTGCGAATGACCGGTGAGCATGGCGTCGATGCCCGGCACCTGGGCCAGGTACCAGTCCGCGTTTTCCATGTCCTTCGTGTAGGGCGCGGTATTGATGCCGCCGTGGACGATGGCGACGACGATGTCCGCGCCGGCGGCGCGCACTTCCGGCACGTATTTGCGCGCCGCATCGACCACGCCCAGCACCGTCACCTTGCCCGCGAGATTGCGCTTGTCCCAGTCCACGATCGGCGGTGGCGTGAAGCCGATCACGCCAATGCGGATCGGCGCCTGGCGTGGACTGCCGTCGGGCGCCTGCACGCGAATGTTGCGCGCGAGGATACGCCACGGCGCGTATAGCGGCTTGCCGGTTTTCGCGCTGAACACGTTGGCCAGCACGAACGGGAAGTCCGGGCCCTTGCAATGTTCGACCGCAACGCCGGTCGCGTCGAACGGTGTTGCGGTGACCTGGCTGAGGAATGGCAGGCCATAATTGAATTCGTGGTTGCCGATCGTACCGGCGTCGTAATGCAGCGTATCCATCGCCTTGTAGATCGCCAGCTCCTGATCGCAGGAAGGTCTTGCGACCAGTGCCTGATAATCCGCCAGCGCCGTGCCCTGGATCGTGTCGCCGGCGTCGAACAGCAAGGTGTTGGGAAATTCCTCGCGCGCCGCTTGGATCAAGGTGGCCGCGCGTTCCAGGCCCAGGCTTGCATCCGGCGCGAGACGGTAATAGTCGTAGCTCATCGCGTTGGAATGCAGGTCGGTGGTTTCGAGTACGCCGATTTGCGCGCGCGTGCCGTCGGCCGGGCGTGGGGAAATCGATGCGCAGGCGGCGAGCGCGCAGGCGAGCAGGAGTGCGATTCGATTCATCGGATGACAGGGCAGGGAATTGGTCCGGAATTATCGCGCATCTGTTAGGCTAGCAAACCGTTTCCGCTCGATATCCACGATGACCGTCCGCACCCG
This sequence comes from Rudaea sp., assembly GCA_035465735.1. GTDB lineage: Bacteria > Pseudomonadota > Gammaproteobacteria > Xanthomonadales > Rhodanobacteraceae > Rudaea. Next base: position 1,564 of record DATIVQ010000341.1, on the reverse strand, counting down.
TTTCGCCCCCAGTCCCACCGGTTTCCTGCACATTGGCGGCGCGCGCACTGCGCTGTATTGCTGGCTGGAGGCGCGCCATCGCGGTGGCCAGTTTATCCTGCGCATCGAGGACACCGACCGCGAACGTTCCACCGACGAAGCGGTCAAGGCGATTCTCGACGGCATGAGCTGGCTCGGCCTGGATCAAGACGAGGGCCCGTTCTACCAGACCCTGCGCATGGATCGTTACCGCCAGGTTGCCGAGGAACTCGTACGCGCGGGCAAGGCCTATTACGCCTACGAGACCAAGGACGAGCTCGACGCCATGCGCGCGCGCCAGATGGAGCAGAACATCAAGCCGCGCTACGCAGGGGCGTTTCGCGAGCGCAACGAACCGCTGCGCGATGACCCGAACCGCGTGATCCGTTTCCGCAATCCGGCGACGGGTTCGGTCGTGTTCAATGACAAGGTCAAGGGCCGTATCGAGTGGAGCAACGAGGAGCTCGACGATCTCGTCATGGTGCGCTCGGACGGATTCCCGACCTACAACTTCGCCGTCGTCGTCGACGACATCGACATGCGCGTGAGCGAGGTGATCCGTGGCGACGACCACGTCAACAACACGCCGCGCCAGATCAACATCTACAACGCGCTCGAAGCGGAAATCCCCGAATTCGCGCACTTGCCGATGATCCTGGGGCCGGACGGGCAGAAGCTGTCCAAACGCCACGGCGCGGTCAGCGTGATGCAATATCGTGACGAAGGCTTCCTGCCGCACGCGGTGCTCAATTACCTGGTACGGCTGGGCTGGTCGCACGGCGATCAGGAGATTTTCTCGATCCGGGAAATGATCGACCTGTTCGACGTGGCCGACGTCAACAAGGCGGCATCGCGCTTCGACGTCGAGAAACTTTCCTGGCTCAACCAGCATTACCTCAAGACCGGCGACCCGGAAGCACTGGCGCCGGAACTGGAATGGCAGTTGCGCCAGCAGGGCTACGATCCCGCACATGGTCCGCGCGCGGCCGACGTGGTCGTGGCGCTGCGCGACCGCGCCAGGACGCTCAAGGAAATGGCCGACAAGGCCAGCATCTGGTACGGCCCGATCACGCAGTGGGACAATGCCGCCGTGGCCAAGCACCTGAAAACGCCGAAAGCCGCTGCCGCGCTCACCGCCGCGCACGAGCAGCTTGCGATCGTGCCTGAGTGGAGCGTGGAAAGCGTGCACGCAGCCATCGAAGCCGCCGCCGTCGCGATCGGCGAAGGCATGGGCAAGGTGGCGCAGCCGTTGCGTGTGGCGATGACCGGCACGCAGGTGTCGCCGTCCATCGACTACACCGTGTATCTGGCCGGACGCGAGCGCGCGCTCAAGCGCATCGAGGATGCCCTCGCCAAGGCCGGCGCGTGACATGGCTTGCGATTTTTCCGCGCTGGCGAATCTGGATCCCACCGATCCGGACGCGGCGCAACGCCTGCTCGATCAATGCACGCAGACCCTGACCGATCCCACGCTGTGGATCTGGGCCATCGTCTTCACCGTCGTCTGCGCCGCGGTCGGCGCGCTGATCGGCAAGTACAAGAACGC
>DATIVQ010000340.1:0-6128 GCA_035465735.1 Rudaea sp. | reverse complement strand
ACCATCGATCCGCTCTCGATCTGGCGTCACGGCAAGGACGGCAAGCCGGAAAGCCCGTGGACGTATACTTTTTACAGCTACTTCCGCGACGACATCGGCGAGGTCTACCGCCGGGTCAAGGAAAAATTCCCGGACAAGGCGAAATGGATCTGGCGCGAAATCTACATCGTCGTCGGCATCTACCTCGCCTGCCTGATCTGGGACTGGCGCGCCTTCCTCGCCCTGGTGCCGTTCTATTACCTTGGCCATTCGCTGTCGTCGTTGAACGGCTATTACGAACACTTCAAGGGCAATCCGGACGATCCCATCGCCTGGGGCGTATCGACCTACAACAAGTTCTACAACTGGATCTGGCTGTACAACGGCTTCCACGCCGAGCACCACTACCGTCCGAAAGTGCATTGGACGAAGATGATCCAGTTGCGCGACTCGATCCGCGACGAGCAGCGCGCGCACGGCGTGCATGTAATGAACCACTGCCACGGCCTGGGTTTCCTCGACCGCAAGCCGGCGCAGTACACGCAGATCGAGCGTCCCGCCGCGAACCCCGCGTGAACGGGCGGCGCGGCGCCGCTTCCACCCGGTCCACCTTTTGGCTAATGTAAGCCCTCGCCCCCAATGGTGACGGCCATGCGGTATTTGCTGCGCACGATCCTGCTCGCATCGACCCTCGTTCTGATTGCAGCCTGCGGGCCGATCAAGCACCCGATCAATCCGCCCGGCGCGAGCATCCAGCAACTCGACGTACTGCCGGACGGACGCTGGAAGCTGCAGATCCGCCTGGAGAATTTCAGCGACCAGAGCGTTCGCTACGGCGCGTTCAAGGCGGAGCTGCGCGTCGGCGGCGAGGCAGCCGGCAGCATCGACACGAATGCCGACATGGACATTCCCGGCGACAACGCCGATATTCTCGAGACGACGCTGACACCCGGCACCGACGCGGCGAAGGCATTCAAGGCCGATTTGTCGCGCCCGGACGGCGTAGCCTACGAGTTGAAGGGAACCATCCAGATTCCCGCCGCCGGCAAGGACTACAAGTTCATGCACAAGAGCCGGCTGTCGCCGATTCCGGGCGTGGCGAATTCCTACCGCTGAGGACATTTCGATGACCGTCTACAAAGCCCCGCTCGCGGACATGCGTTTCGTCATGTTCGACATGCTCAAGCTCGACGCGCAATACGCGCGCATCGACGGGGGCGCCAGCGCCACGCGCGACGTGGTCGACGCGATCCTCGACGAGGCGGCGAAGTTTTCCGAAACCGTGCTCGCGCCACTGAACGCACCGGGCGATGAGCAGGGTTGCACGCTGGACAAGGCCAGCGGTGCGGTGACAACGCCGTCCGGCTTCAAGGAGGCCTATCGGCAATACGTGGATGGCGGCTGGAACGGCCTGAACGCGCCGGAAGCCTACGGCGGCCAGCACCTGCCCGAGTCCATCGGTGCGCCGCTCAAGGAAATGCTCGACTCGGCGAACCTGGCGTGGGGCAATTTCCCGCTGCTCTCGCACGGCGCCACCGAAGCGCTGCGCCTGCACGGCGAGGAGTGGCAGCGCGTCGCGTTTCTCAAGCCCATCGTCGAAGGCCGCTGGACCGGCACCATGTGCCTGACCGAGCCGCACTGCGGGTCGGATCTCGGCCTGCTCACGACGCGCGCCGAACCTGCTTCAAACAATGGCGGGGCCGATGGCACCTACCGCATCACCGGCACCAAGATCTTCATCACCGCCGGCGAGCATGACCTGACGCAGAACATCGTGCACCTGGTGCTCGCGCGCCTGCCCGACGCGCCCGCGGGCGTGAAAGGTATCTCGCTGTTCATCGTGCCGAAGATGAAAGTCGACCGCGCCGGCGCAATGGGCGCGCGCAACGCGGTGCGCTGCGGCGCGATCGAACACAAGATGGGCATCCACGCCTCGGTCACTTGCGTGATGAATTTCGACGGCGCGGAAGGTTATCTGATCGGCGCGCCGAACAAGGGCTTGAACGCGATGTTCACCATGATGAACACCGCGCGCCTCGCCGTCGGCATACAAGGTTTGGGATTGATCGAACGCGCCTACCAGGGTGCGCTCGCCTACGCGCGCGAGCGCCTGCAGGGGCGTGCGCTGACGGGAGCGAAGTTCCCCAACAAGCCCGCCGATCCCTTGATCGTGCACCCCGACATCCGCCGCATGCTGCTCACGCAGAAGGCCTTCTCCGAAGGCGGCCGCGCACTCGCTTATTACGCCGCAAGCCTGGTCGACCTGGTCGAACGCGCGCCCGACGCCGGCGAGCGCAAGCGCGCGGATGAACTGCTTAGCTTCATCATCCCGATCACGAAGGCCCTGCTCACCGAAGCCGCGAACGAATGCTGCTATCACGCCGTGCAGGTTTTCGGCGGTCATGGCTACATCCACGAGACCGGCATGGAGCAGTTCGCGCGCGACGCACGCATCACCACGATCTACGAAGGCACGACCGGCATCCAGGCTCTGGACTTGCTCGGCCGCAAGATCATGCAGACACAAGGCGTCGGACTGAAACATTTCCTCGAGGAAATCGGCGCGTTCTGCCAGGCCAATATCGCCAACACGAGCGTGCAGGAGTTCGTCGCGCCGCTCGCCACCGCGGCCAAGCAGTGGGCGGATTTGACCCAGGAAATCGGCAAGCGCGCGGCGGCCAATCCGGACGAGGTCGGGGTGTGCGCGGTGGATTACCTGTTTTATTCCGGCTACATCGCGCTCGCCTACTTCTGGGCGCGCGCTGTCGCTGCGGCAAACGCTTCGGCGCACAGCGCCGACTTCAAGCAGGCCAAGCTCGCGACGGCGCGTTTCTATTACGCACGCCTGCTGCCGCGCACGCTCGCGCACGCCGCGGCGATGCGCGCGGGTTCGGATTCATTGATGACGATGCCGGATTCGCAGTTCGGCTGAGCGAAATTCCCGGGTCGATCGCGCCTGCCTAATGCACGACCAGCACCGGGACCTTGCATTCCGCCAATACGCGTGCCGTGACCGAGCCCAACAGGACGCTCTTGAGCGCGCTGCGTCCATGCGAACCCATAAGCACCAGATCGTACTTTCCCGTTTCCGCCTTGCGCGCGATGCATTGCGGCGCATGCCCCGCGGTATGCGCCTCATCGAAGGCGATCCCTGCCCGTTTCAGCCGCTGGCGCGCATTCTTCAGATTCCTGTCGCTGTTTTCCTGGTGAATCTCCGCGACACGTTGCTCGCCCAGCGCGGCGGCGACGCGGTCCATCATCCGCTGATCAACGTAGAACAACGTGACCCTGAGATCCTTGACCTCGCCTCGCAGCGACTTCACCAGATACTGGGCAGCGCGGCTCGAGCATGCGCTGCCGTCCGACGCAAAAAGCACCTTCATTTCCATTCTCCACGTTTGCCGCGCTTGGGTTGGAGATGCAACGTACCCCGGCAAATCCGGGAGTACAAGTGGGTTGAATTGTGTCCCCCAACCGCCGGCGCACGGATTGATCCACATCAAGGAGGGTCGCGCGGCCCGCTGGCGTTGCGGTCACCGGCATGCCGCGCAAGGGCGGCGCGCGCTCGCATGCCGCCGTCCGGAAGCTAGGCGCGCAATGCCCGCGCCGCACGCGCCAATGCCGTGATCGCCGGCCAGTCCCTGGCGAGCACCAACGACTGCGGCGTCAGCCACGATCCGCCCACGCAGACGACATTTTGCAGGCGCAGGTAATCGGGTGCATTCTGCGCCGTGACACCACCGGTCGGACAGAAGCGAATCTGCGGCAACGGACCGGCAAGCGAGCGAAGGTAATCCACGCCGCCAGCCGCTTCAGCGGGAAAGAATTTCTGCAAGCCGCATCCGCGCTCGGCCAGCGCCATCGCTTCACTTGCCGTGGCCGCACCCGGCAACCACGGCAGCGCGGACGCCTCCGCCGCATCGAGCAGCGCGAGCGTGCCACCGGGCGACACCGCGAACTTGGCACCTGCCGCATTGGCGGCATCCAGATCGTTGGCGCTCAGCACCGTGCCCGCGCCAACCGCGGCCTGCGGCAATTCCTTCGCGATCGCACGAATCGCGTCCAGCGCGGCCGGTGTGCGCAGCGTGATTTCGATGGCGCGGATGCCGCCGTCGAGCAGGGCTCGCGCCAGCGGCACGGCGGAATCCGCATCATCGATGACAACGACGGGAACGACCGGCGCAAGGCGCAGGATGGATTCCAGGCATTCGCGTTTGTGCGATATCGACACGCTCATGCGCCATCTCCGAAGAAACTCGCGCCGGCATCGGCGGGACTCGCCGCGGCGCGGAAACGCGCGAACAGCTCGCGACCGAGTCCGCTGGCGTGCGCATCGCGATTTGCGCACTCCGCAGTTGCGCGCGCGGCGAGCTCCGCCGCATCGATCTTCAACTCCAGCGTTCCGGCCACCGCGTCGATGCGCACGATGTCGCCGTTGCGGATCTTGCCAATACTGCCGCCCGCGGCGGCTTCCGGCGTGACGTGGATCGCCGCCGGTACGCGCCCGGATGCGCCGGACATGCGCCCGTCGGTAACTAGCGCGACGCGATGACCGCGGTTCTGCAGCACGCCAAGCAGGGGCGTGAGCTTGTGCAGCTCCGGCATGCCGTTCGCGCGCGGACCCTGGAAACGCACCACGGCGACGAAATCGCGATCCAGTTCGCCGCGTTCGAACGCCGCGCGCACCGCATCCTGATCGTCGAACACCCACGCCGGCGCCGCGACGATCCGGCGATCTTCCGGCACCGCCGAAACCTTGATCACCGCGCGCCCCAGATTACCGTCAAGGACGCGCAATCCGCCGTCGGCCTGGAATGGCTCGCGCACGCCGCGCAGCACCGACGTGTCGCGGCTTTCTTTCGCAACCGGCACGCGTTCGACTTCGCCATTCTTGCCGAGCCGCGGTTCGATGCGGTAGGCATCCAGGCCAGTACCGTTGACGGTGCGGATGTCGGCATGCAGCAGTCCGGCGTCGAGCAGCTGCGCGATCAGGAAGCCCATGCCGCCCGCGGCGTGGAATGCGTTGACGTCGGCGCTGCCGTTCGGATACACGCGCGCCAGCAACGGCACTGCGTGCGACAACGCATCGAAATCGTCCCAGCGCAAATCGACGCCGGCCGCACGTGCGATGGCGACCAGATGCAGCAGATGATTCGTCGAACCGCCGGTCGCATGCAATCCGATCACGCCATTGACGATGGCGCGTTCGTCGATGACGTGCCCGACCGGGAGGTAGTTGCTGCCCAGCGCGGTCATCCCTGCCGCGCGCCGCACGGCCTCGACCGTGAGCGCCTCGCGCAACGGCGCGTGCGGATGCACGAAGCTCGCGCCGGGCAGGTGCAGGCCCATGATTTCCATCAGCATCTGGTTCGAATTCGCCGTGCCGTAAAACGTGCAGGTGCCCGGGGCATGGTAGGCGCGCGACTCGGCGTCGAGCAGTTCGGCACGGCCGACCTTGCCTTCGGCGTAGAGTTGGCGGACTTTCGATTTCTCCTCGTTGCCGAGGCCGCTCGGCATCGGCCCGGCCGGCACGAACACGGCCGGCAGATGGCCGAACGTGAGCGCCGCGATCAACAGACCCGGCACGATCTTGTCGCAGATGCCGAGCATCAATACTGCATCGTACATGTCGTGCGACAACGCCACCGCCGCCGACAGCGCGATCACGTCGCGCGAGAACAGCGACAGTTCCATGCCGGCGCGCCCCTGCGTGACGCCGTCGCACATTGCGGGAACGCCGCCGGCCACCTGCGCGGTCGCGCCGATGGCGCGCGCCGCGGCGCGGATGCGCTCGGGATACGGTTCATAGGGCTGATGCGCGGACAGCATGTCGTTGTAGGCAGTGACGATGCCGATGTTCGGTGCCGCTGCGCCGCGCAACGCTGCTTTGTCGGACGCATTGCAAGCCGCGAAACCGTGCGCAAGGTTGCTGCAGGACAGATGGCCGCGGTATGGCCCCTTGCCGCGCGCGGCCTCGATTTTCTCCAGATAGCGCGCACGCGATGCGCGGCTGCGTTCGACGATGCGCGCGGTGACCTGGACGACGACGGGATTCAACGGCATGACGGCATTCCTCGCGAACTCATGGGCACCAGTAGACTTGCGGTACGACCGGCGCCTGTTCCAGCACGGCGCGGATCGGCGCCTGC
>DATIVQ010000339.1:0-2681 GCA_035465735.1 Rudaea sp. | reverse complement strand
AGCGGCAACACCTTGCCGTTGAGCCGCCAGTCGTAGATCACCGCAAAGGCAAGCACGCGCGCCACGTATTCGCGGGTCTCCTTGTACGGGATCGTCTCGATGAAGAAATCCGGATCGAGCGAGTCGCGCGCGTCGATCCAGCGTCCGACCGGGTCGCTGCCGGCGTTGTACGCGGCGCTGGCCAGCCACGGGCTGCCGTCGAAACGCACCGCCATCCTGCCCAGGTACTGCGTGCCGAGGCGGATGTTCAAGTCCGGGTCGAACAGGGCGGAAGCCCCGGAGAACGACACGCCGAGCTGCTTGGCCAGATGCTTCGCCGTTCCCGGCAGCAACTGCATCAGGCCGAATGCGTCGGCACCGGAACGTGCGTCGGTGGTCCATGCGCTTTCGGCGCGGATGATGGCGTAGGCCCAGGCCGGATCGATGCCGGCGGCGCGCGCGTCGCTTACGACGTCGCCGCGCCGCGCCAGCGGAAAGCGCAGGTCGTAATAGCGCAGGTCGTCGCCGTGGTTCAGCGCATACACGGCGCGGTCGTGCCAGCCGCGGTCCGACGCGAGCACGATCGCCTGCCTGCGCTGCGCGTCATCCAGTCGCGAGAGGGCGAAATCCCATTCGCGCCGCGCCGGCGGCAACTTGCCGATGGCGAAGAATTCGAAAGCCCGGGCCAGGTCCGGCTGCTTATACAGGGTGTGGGCGATGGCCGGATCGCCGGCGATCTGCCGTGCGCAGATCGTGTACGGGAGCTTGAGCCAATCCGCGGCGAGAAAGCCGTGGAAGTTCGCCTCGCGCGCGACGGATTCGAAAATCGGCGTGGCTTCGTCCGCGCGGCCGAGCTTGACCAGCACGCGCGCACGCAGGTAGCGCCAGCGCGCGTCCGATTTTTGCGCATCGCTCATGCCGTCGAACGCGGCCAGCGCGGCTTTCCAGTCCTGCCCAGCCAAAGCCGTGCGCACGCGCCATTCGCGGCTGGCATCGTCGTCGGCTGCGGCAGGCAGCGCGGTCAGGCGTTGCAGTGCGTCCGGCGCATAGCTCGAGGCGCGGTCGATCGCGATCGCGCGCAGGATGTTGCCGCGCTGATCGGCGTCGAAATGCAAGTGCGCGGAAAGCCGGGCCCACAGCGATTCGGCAGAATCGCTGTCGCGCCGTGCCAGGCGCGCGAAGGCAATGGCTGCGGCCTGCCGCGCGCGCGCGGTGTCCGGCCATGTTGCGGCCTTGTCGAGCGCGCCCGCAGGATCGCGTATCGCTGCGGCGAGGCGCTGCGCATCGTTGCGCACACTGCCGTCGAGCATGGCCGCGAGTGTGTCGACGAGTCCGGCATGGCCCGCAGCGGCAGCCAGCTCGATGCGCTGCCAGATCAGCGCCGGCGTCAGTTTGCCGTTAGTCCGCGCCCAGGCGATCACTTCATCGCAGGCGTCCGGCAAGGCTTGCGCGGAGAGCCACAGCGGCTCGACGCCAGTGTGGAAATCCACATGCTCGCCGAGCGCAATGCGCGCATGCAAGGCGTTGCATTGCGTTGTCGTGCCGGCGCCGTCCGGAGTATACAAATCCAGAAAATCACGCCAGTTGCTGCGCCGCGCGAGTTCGGTGAGGAAGGCCTCGCGCCACAATTTCGCCGGCAGCGAGTCGGGCCAGGCGGCGAGAAACTTGTCCGCCTCCGGGCGCTGCACATCCCGGATGCGTCGCCGCAGCGATGCCAGTTCCAGATACGGATACAGCGGGTAGCTTTCCAGGCCCGTGGCGAGTTTGCGCCATACGCCGGGCGGGCCGTGCTGCGCGGCTTCCCAGACCAGGGGGAAGCGCTCGCGCTGATGGGTCAGATCGTCAGCCCATGCGCTCGTCGCCGCGGACATGACAAGCAGCGCGCCAAGCATGGGAAACAGGCGCAAGTATGGATGGCCAAACAGGATTTTTGCGATTGCCATGCGCGCAAAGTTTAACTGAATGCGCTGCGCGCAGCCGCGCCTGCAAACACCCTAGCCAAAGCGGGTTCGCTGTGCCATGATCGCCCCGCCGTTACACTTTTTTTACACTTCCGGCCCGGGAAATACGGGCCGGAATCTCGCATGGATTCACCGAATCCTTAAACCTGAGGAGGTTTTGTATGACACGCTTCAACCCGCGTCTGCTTGCCGCCGGCATATCCGCTGCCCTGGGCGGCTTGATGCTCTCCATGGTCGCCACGCCGGTCCTTGCCCAGAACAAGCCGGGCAACGATGTGCAGAAGCTCGAGGCGATCGAAGTCACTGGCTCGCGCATCAAGAAGGCAGAGGTGGCCGACCAGACGCCGGTGGTCACGATCTCGGCGCGCGACATCGCGCAGACCGGTCTCGCCTCGATCGGCGACGTGATCCAGCAGCTGTCGGTCAGCGGTTCGGCGCTCAACACCAAGTTCAACTCGGCCGGCAACTTCGGTTTCGCGCCGGACGGTTCCGGCGTGGGCTCGGGATCGACCACGATTTCCCTGCGCAACCTCAACGCCAAGCGCACCTTGATCCTCGTCGACGGCCTGCGCTGGGTGAACGAATCCTCGGCCTCGGGCGTGTCGGCCGCGGTCGACCTGAACACGATTCCGGCCGGCATCGTCGAGCGCATCGAGATCCTCACCGACGGCGCCTCGGCACTGTACGGTTCGGATGCGATCGCCGGTGTGATCAACATCATCACCAAGAAGGGCCAGGATG
>DATIVQ010000338.1:0-5552 GCA_035465735.1 Rudaea sp. | reverse complement strand
GAAATCGGGCTGCGCATGGGACGGCCCGCGGCGCGTGCGTTGCTGTATCCGATCACACTGTACTTCTTTTTCCGGCGTGGACCGGAACGCCGTGCCTCGCGCGCCTTCCTCACGCGCGCGCTCGGTCGTCCGGCGGGGACTTGGGACGTACTGCGGCATATCCACTGCTATGCGGCCACGATCCTAGATCGCGTGTTCCTGCTGGCGCGCTCCACGCACGGATTCGCAATCGCGGTGCGCGGGCTTGATCAACTCCAGGCGCATCTCACGCGCAACCGCGGCGCGATCCTGCTCGGCGCGCACATCGGCAGCTTCGAGGCATTGCGCGTGCTCGCCGAGACGCGGCCGGATCTGAAGGTACGTATGTTGATGGACCGCGGCCAGACTCCGGCGCTGACCGAACTTCTGCATGCACTCAACCCCGCCGTCGCGGACATGGTCATCGATGCCGGCGGCGACGGCACCGCGGCGGTGCTCGCGATCCGCGACGCGACCGCGGAAGGCGCGCTGGTGGGCCTGCTCGGCGACCGCGCGCGGACCGGCGAGACCATGCACGCCGCACAATTCTTCGGCACGCCCGCGCAATTCCCGATCGCGCCGCACCTTATTGCCGGCATCCTCGGATTGCCCGTGGTGCTGGCCTTCGGCCTGTACCGCGGCGGCAACCGTTACGACATCCATTTCGAGGATTTCGACGCCGGAGAGCCTGTTCCGCGCGTCGAGCGGCAGGCGAAGCTCGCCGAACTCACGCAGCGTTTTGCGGCGCGTCTGGAATACTACACACGCCTGGATCCGTTCAACTGGTTCAACTTCTATGATTTTTGGGATTCTTCTGCCGGCGTTGTTGTTGGCAGCGACGCCACCGCCTGATGCCAGCGCATTGATCGCGCGTCTCAAGCGCCCGGTGCCGGCATCGACCGCGTATACCGAAGTGCGCTTCGTGCATCAGCTCACGCGCCCGCTGGTCCTGCGCGGCGAACTTGATTATGGCGGCGCCGACAAGCTCGGCAAGCGCGTGGATGTGCCGTATCGTGAAGTCACGAGCATTTCCGGTGGCGCCGTCACGGTAACGCGCGCGGATCGCTCACCCAGGCATTTCGATCTGGAGCGTGCACCGGAACTCAAGGCGCTGATGGGCGGATTTTCCGCATTGCTCGGCGGCGATGCGTCCGCATTGGCCACATTGTATACCATTGTACTTGTGGACAATGGCAATGATTGGACGTTGACCCTGGTGCCGCGCGACGCGGTGCTGGCGGGCCATTTGCGCGATTTCGTCATCGACGGCACGGACGCCGAGCCGCGCTGCTTCACCCTGCATCAGGGCAACGGCGATGCCAGCGTGATGCTGCTCGGCGCGCTCGCGGCGGCGAAACTGCCGCAACCGCCGTCTGTCGCGGCGCTCGCAACGCTGTGCCGCGCCGAGCCATGAGCGCGCGCGGCCGCCTCGCCGCCATCGCCGCATGGTGGCTGCTGCTGGCGCTGGCCGCGTTCGCCGTGCAGCACACGCTCGTGGTCAATAATGATTTGCGCAGCTTCCTGCCGCCGCCGCGCAATGCCGATCAGCGAGTCCTGATGGACGAAATCGGCGACGGCCCGGCTTCGCGGCTGCTGCTGATGGCGGTTGCGGGCGCGCCGAACGGCACACTTGCGCAGTTGAGCAAGGAAATTGTCCATGCGCTGCGTGCCGACACGCGATTCAAGCAGGTTCTGGACGGCGACGAATCGGCAACGCAGCTCGATCCGACTCTGCTGCCGTATCGCTATTTGTTGTCGCCAACACTCGATCATGCGCAATTCGACGAGGCATTCCTGCGCGAGCAACTCGAGGAACGCCTGCAGGATCTGGGTTCGCCTGCTGCGAGCGCGCTGGAAGACATCCTGCCGCGCGACCCGACCCTGGAAACCCTCGTCCTCGCGCAGCGCTGGACACCGCGCCATGCACCAACGATGCGCGATGGCGTCTGGTTTTCGCCGCGCGGCGAAGCGTTGTTGATCGCGACGACACACGCATCGGGACTGGACACCGCCGCGCAAGCCGAAGCCATCGCGGCTGTGCGAGCGGCATTCGCGAAACTGCCCGGCGCCGCTGGCGGACGACTGCAAATCAGCGGGCCGGGATATATCGGCGCGCAGGTCGCGGCTTCGACGCGCGCGCAAGCCGAGCGCCTGAGCGCGATCGGTACGATCGGATTCGCACTTCTGCTGCTGCTCGCCTATCGCAGCGCGAGCATCCTTGCGCTTGTCGCCCTGCCTCTGGCCAGCGGTGCGCTCGCCGGTCTTGCCGCGATCGTGTTCGGCTTCGGCGCCGTCCATGGCATCACGCTCGCATTCGGTTTCACCCTGCTCGGCGTCGCCCAGGAATATCCGATCCGCGTGTTCAGCCATCGCCGCGCCGGCGCGGACGGCGCCGCCGGCGTGCGTGGCGTATGGCCGCTGCTGCGGCTGGCCATTGTTTCGGCCTGCATCGCCTATCTTGCGTTTCTTGTCTCAGGCGTGCCCGGCCTGCAACAACTCGCCGTGTTCACCATCGTCGCCTTGCTCGTGGCCGGTGCGGCCACGCGCTGGCTGTTGCCGCTGCTGTTACCGGATCGATTCCGCGACGTCGCCGCTTCACCGCTGATGCAACGCGCACAACGCTGGCTTGCCGCCATGCCAAGGCCGCGCGCGCTGCCGTGGATCGCGCTGGCGTTGGCTTTGCTGGCTCTGTGGTTCGCGCCCGCGCCGCTGTGGCAGAACGATCTCGCCGCACTCGCGCCCGCGCCGCCGGCGGAACTCGCGCGCGAAGGTAAACTGCGCGCCGCACTCGGCGCGCCGGACGTGCGTTATCTGCTCGTGCTGCATGCGGACAGCGCAGACGGCGTATTGCGCCTGTCGGAGCGCATTTCTGCACAAGTGGACAAGTGGATTTCCGCGCATGCCGTGGACGACGTGGAATTGCCGTCGCGTTGGCTGCCGAGCCTGGAAACCCAGCGCGCGCGCCAGGCCGCGTTGCCCGGCCGCGCCGCGCTGACTGCGGCACTGGACGCGGCACTGACGGACTTGCCCTACCAGCCGGGCCTGTTCATGCCCTTTGTCGACGACGTGGAGGCCGCGCGCCACTTGCCCTTGCTCGATCCGGAAGCGTTCGAGCGCTCGCCATTCGGCGCGCGGCTTGCCGCCATGCTCGTCGAGCGCGATGGCAAATGGTATGGACTGGCCATGCTCGACGGCGTGCGCGATCCGGCAGCGCTCGCTGCGATCGCCACGCAAACCGGCGGTGCGGTGCGCCTGCTGGATCTGAAATCCGCCTCCGCAACGCTCGTCGCGCAGTACCGCACGCGCATCCTGCAAGCGCTTGGCGTGGCCTTCGTGCTGCTCGTGCTCGCGGTCGGCCTCGCCTTTCGCGATGTGCGCCGCGCCTGGCATGTGCTCGCGCCGATGACGCTGGCGACCCTGCTCGCGATCGCCGTGTTGCGCGCCTGCGGCGTGCCGCTGAGCCTGTTCCATCTGGTCGCGGTCACGCTCGCCGCGGGACTCGGCTTGCACTATGCGTTGTTCTTCGAGCGCCCGGTCGCCGACGCCGACGAAGCGCGGCGCACCCTGCACGCCACGCTCGTGTGCGTGGCCGCCGCGGTGCTCGTGTTCGGACTGCTCGCGACGTCCGCGGTGCCGGTGCTGCGCGGGATCGGCGCGACCGTCGCGCTCGGCGTCGCGTTTCATTTCATTCTGTCCACGCAGATGGCGATGTGGCGCGACGGTGATGCTGGATAAAGCGCACTGGCAACACCTGATCCCGCATCGCGGCGCGATGTGCCTGCTCGATGCGGTGGTCGAGTGGGATGAAGCGCACATCCACGCGCGTGCCGGCTCGCATCGCGATCTGCACAATCCGTTGCGCGCGGACGGCCACCTGCACGCGCTGAATCTTTGCGAGTACGGCGCGCAGGCAATGGCCGTTCACGGCGGCTTGCTCGCACAACGCGAGGGCGCCGCTGCCGTGCCGGGCATGCTCGTGTCCTTGCGCGAAGTGAAACTGCACGCCATTTGCATCGACGACCTGCCCAGCGATCTCGAAATATATGCGCGCAAAATTGCGTCTGGCGCGGATGCAATGCAATACGCGTTCCGCGTCGAGCACGAGAATGTCCTGCTTGCCGAAGGCCGTGCCGCGGTGATGACGTCGCGGCCCGCTTGCCGTCCTGCATGAGCCTTCCCGTGCAACGCTGGCGAATCGGACTGGCGCTGTTCGTCGCGATCGCCACTGTGCGAGTGAGTCTGGCGATGTACGCGGCAACGCCGCTGCCGTTCTACGACGAGTGGCCCGCCGTGATCGACCAGACCGCACGGCCGATGCTCGCGCACACGCTGCATCCGGGCATGTTGCTGGCAACCCACAACGAGCATGTGCTGGCGCCGACGCGGCTGCTTGAATGGTCGCTGTTGCGCGCGAATGATGTGCAGTACGACAACACGCTGGTTTGCGCGCTGAATCAGATCCTACGTGCTGCGCTCGCGGCGACGTTGATCGTGCTTGCGCTGCCGGCCTTCGCGCGCATGCCGCGTCTCTTCGCCGGTGCAGCGGCGGCATTCGCGGCGATACCCTACGATTGGGAAAACATCGGCATGGGTTTCGCGAACTCATATTTTCTGCTCGTCGGGTTCAGCGTATTCACCATCGTCGCCGCGGCGCGCATGCAGCGCATCGTATCCGGCGCGCTGGCACTGTCGGCGCTGGCGCTGCTGGCCGACGTTTCTATGGGTAGCGGATTTTTCGCCGCCGGCATCGGTTTCCTGATCGTGGCGGTGCGCTGGCGGCGCCGCGATCTGGCGGCGCCGGCGGCACTCGTGTTTGCCGTGATGCTCGCAATATGCACAGGCGTCGGCGTGGCTCTGACATGGAGCGCCACCGGCGCCGCATCGATCGGTGCGCTGCAGGCGTTGCAGATCGCGTTGGCGCTGCTCGCGTGGATTCCCACAGGCGTGTTGGGATGGTCGTGCCTGCGCAGCCGCACGCCGGATCGCTGCGCGCTCGCCTTGTTCGGGGTCTCGCTATGGGGACTGGTCGAAATCCTCGCGATCATTGCGATGCGCCCGGAATTCCGGCTCTGGCTGCCGATTTCGCGCTACATGGAAATCCTCGGCGTTGCCGCGTTCGCGAACATCGGCTGCCTGATGCTGGCGGCGCGCTATGCGCCGCTGTTGCGCCGACCTGCGCAGTGGGCCTTGTCCGCATTCACATGCGCGATCGTACTCGGTGCGCCGTACGCGGCGGCCTGGCTCGATTGGCACGCCGGCGTGTTGTCGGCGCAAGCGCAACGGCTGCGGCAATACGTGCGCGAAGGCGATATCGCCGTTCTGGCGAATGCGCCGGCCGTCGAGTTGGCGTATCCATCGCTCCAATACTTGCAAGACGAACTGGATGCCCCCGACGTCAGGCAAATTCTCGGCGACGTGTATGGAACGCGGCTGCGGCCCGCACCCCTCACGTCTTTCTGGCGCGCATTGAACGCGGACCTGCGCGCCTGGCGCTTCGCAATCTGGATAGCGGCGGCGACGCTGGCATGGAAGCT
>DATIVQ010000337.1:0-6572 GCA_035465735.1 Rudaea sp. | reverse complement strand
CCGGCGCAGCGCCGCGGAACAGGCGCAGGATCAGGAAAGCGAGCAAAGCGACCAGCGCGATGCGCAGCGGCCGCACCAGCCACGGCGGCGCGATCAGCAGACGCACGCCTTGCGAGGCCAGCACCGGGCCGCTCCAGTTCAGTACCGCTTCGCTGCCAAGATACCAATCCGGCATGCCCGCGCCGGTCTGTACGACGGTGGTCTGGCTGTAGTGATCGGTCAATTGCGCACGGACGATCTTCGAGCCGGTCACGGTAATCGTCTGCAGCGCCTCCGAACTCGGGGGCGGGGGTGGCGCGGACATCGACATCGGCGCCGGCGCGGCATTCGTCGGCGCCATGGCCTTGCGCCGTTCGGCGACCTTCGCCTGCACCCCCACCTGCACCTGCCCGGCTGCCGGCGCAAATCCGCCTTGAATGGGGCTGGCCGCCCGGCCGCCGGATTCGAGCTGCGGATACAGCGCATCGCGGATTTGCGTGGCCACGAAAGGCAGCGCGATAAGCACGAGGACGAGCAAGGCCGCGGCGCGCAAGCGCGACGCCGCGCGCGCGAGCCTGCCTTCCGGCAAAGCCTGCGCGATCAGAGCCAGCGCGAACACCGCGATCAGGCTCCACAGCGGCGCATCGGATTCCTGGTAGCCAAGGATAAGGTAAGCCGTCGCAGCCACCGCACCAGCCCAACCCAGCAGGCGCCAGGCGAGCAGGACGAGGATCGCGCACACGAACACGTCGAGCAGGGTCCAGCCGGCGATCCAGCTGCCGCTCGCATTGTCGGCGCCGGGCGCGGCGAGCAATTTGTAACCGTAGGGAAGGTGCAGGCGTTCCTGCACGCTGTCGAAAGGCTGCTGCCAGCCGGCGACCGGCATCGACGCGGATGCGCCGATACGCAGGTTCGCCGATAGATCCACGTTCGGCGTGCGCCATTCCACGCCGCTCCAATCCGGTTTCGCGCCGCGCGTGACCAGCAAATCCTCGCCGCTCCCGTTCTTGGCGTTTTCCGCGTTCGCCTGTTCCAGCGTGTACGGCGCGGCGGCGTCCAGGCGCCAACCGTTCACCATCGTGCCGCGCACGCGATCGCGCGCGTACCAGCCCGCACCCGAGAAATCCAGCCACGCCTCGCGCTGCAGGCTCAGCCGGTTGGCGGCATCCGCGGCGATGCCGCGCGAGCGCTGTTCGATGGAAAGTTTCGCGCCGTCGCCGAGCGCGAACGCGGGCAGGTTCTGCCAGTCGCCCGGCACGTCGCTCTGGCGCGGATCGACCTGTACCACGCTGCTCGCCGCGGTCACGCGCAGGTGCGGATCGGCGGCGTAACTCCAGATTTCCTGCTTCGGCCATGGCGCGGGCGCGAGATGCGCGGTCACCGCCGTCAACGGCGCCAGCGCGCGTGCGCGCAGCGTCAGCGTCTCGTTGCCGGGCTGCACCTGCACGTGCAGCTTGCCGTCGCCGTCCAGGCGCGCCGGCCACTCCCCTTCGATGGAAAGCGGCACGTAACCTTCCGGCAACACCGGCCCGAGCGCTTCCTCGCGCGCCTGGCCCGACACGGCGAGCATGATCTGCGTGGTCAACCGCGCGGGCACGCCGTCGGCGAGCTTGCGGAACACGCGCACGTCGATGTGGTCGGCCTGTGGCGCCGCGGCAACACTGCGGCCGAGGGTGATTTCGCCGCCGTCGCGCTGGATTTGTGCAATCGGCTTGCCGTCCACGCTCAAGGCGATCAGGCCGATGCGCTCGGGCATGGCCAGCGCCTGCGGGCGCTCGTTCCACGGGATCGACCCCTTGATCGCGTAATTGCCGGGCGTCAGCCACAACGCGGGCGTGCCGCCATGATCGAGCACAGGCTGCGCCTGTCCATTCACCGCGACTTGCTGCGGCCAATGCCGCGCATCGCCGGGAAGGTGAATCCAGCTTGGCGCTTCCACGCGCCAGCCAATGGAAAACTCGGCGCCGCGGGAGTTCGCGTCAAGATGCAACGTGCCCGGCCAGGCGCAGACGAAATCGTCGGCCGCGTTCGGCGCGCGCGTAGCGAGGAATGGGCAAGCGCGGTAATCCAGATCGTGCATGACCCAGGCGCGCCAGTCGCGCAAGGCCGGCGGCAGCGAGGCGTCGGCCGCCGTCTGCGCATGCGTCAGTGTGGAACAGGCGAGAAGGCAACCTATCACTACGGATCCGAAACGCATGCAACGCTCCCCAAAGAAAAAAACGTGGCGGATGAAACGGCGCCGGCACCGGGGCGGGGTCAGCCCGCGCCCGTGTGCGCGAGCAGGCGCCAGGCTTGTTCGGCGCAGGCGAGCACGAAACCGGCAAGGAAGAACAGGTAACTCCAGCGCAGGTAACGGTATTTGTGATGCGCGAGATACACGCCCAGCGAGTAGATGTCGGTGGTCCAGGTCGCATACGGCGAACCGTCGCGTGCCAGAGCATGGGCCATTTCCTGCAGGTAGCGTTCGCGCTCAAGCACGCCGAAATGGCCGAAGAACAGCAGGTTGAAATCGGGCGGGAGGGAACCGTCGGGCTTCAAATGCGGCGGCCGGTATTTCGGCAACACGGCGAGGATGGCGAGCAGCAGCGCGACGAGGGTAAACGCGCCGAGGATCAGCGCAGCGACGCCAATGACCGGATCGCCCAGCCGGCTCAGAATCACGGTTAGCACGATCGAGGACATGGTGATGATGATGTTGGCCTTGGTGTCGGCCATGCTCGACAGCGCCACGTGGTGCTGTTGCGCGGTACGCAAGAGGTTGTCCGTAGTACCGCGTTCGGCAATCTCGGCGAACAGCGCGCCGGAGCGTTGTGACGGTGGCTGATCCATCGACTTAATGTCCATCAAGATCGGCGCGTGACAGAATACGCCGCATGATAGGAAGCATGGGCCGGCTTGGCAATCGCCTGGTGCTGGCCGCCAGCGTGCTTGCGCTGGGCGGCTGCGCGGGCGTGTTCTTCGCCGCCGTGGACCGGCTCGAATACACGCGCAACGTGGTCGAGCGCGACCACATCGTGTTCGATGCCGGACACGGTCTTGCGCTGGACGCCTACACACCGGCCGGCGCGAGCGGCGATCCGGTGGTGGTGTTTTTCTACGGCGGCAGCTGGAGCGAAGGCAAACGCCACTGGTACCGCTACGTTGGCGACGCACTGGCGAACAGCGGCGTGGTCGTGCTCATTCCGGACTACCGCAAGTACCCGGACGTGCGCTTTCCCGCCTTCATACACGACGCCGCGCGTGCGGTCGCGTGGGCGCACGCGCATGCCGTCGAGTACGGCGGCAATCCGCGGCATGTTTTCGTGATGGGGCATTCCGCCGGCGGCCAGATCGCCGCCCTACTCGCCTGCGACAAGCGCTATTTGAATGCCGCCGGCATGCAGCCGCGCGACTTGGCCGGCATGATCGGCGTGGCCGGCGCCTACGCGTTCCTGCCCTTCGTCGAGGACGAGCCGGAAATCTTCGGCGACGACCCGAAGGGTCGCTACGATTCGCAGCCAATCAATTTCGTCGACGGCGACGAGCCGCCGATGCTGTTGCTGCAAGGTACCGCCGACGACGAGGTGCCGCCGCACAATGCCGAGGCGATGGCCGAACGCGCGCAGGCGATGGATGGCACGGCAACGCTCAAGCTGTATCCTGACATCGGCCACAGCCGCATCCTGCTCGCACTCGCGCGCGGCCATGAAGCGCATATCCCGACGCTCGCGGATACGCTGGAATTCATCGCGCGCATCGATGCCGCCGGCAAGACGGCATCGGTGCGTTGATCAGCGTTTCACGCGGCCGCGGCGAGTTGCGTAGCAGCGCCGGCCTGCTCGAGTGTCACCGCGACGCCATGCACTACCGCCGCGATGCGCACTGCGCTCTGGATCGCCTGCACCGACACGCCGTGCTTCTTCAGGTTCTTTTCGTGCGAGTCCATGCACGTGCCGCAGCCGTTGATCGCCGACACGGCGAGCGAGCACAGCTCGAAATCGATTTTGTCGCAGCCTGGATTTGCCATCGCGTTCATGCGCAGTCCGGCGCGCAGACTCTTGTATTCCTGATCGGACACCAAGTGCGCGAAACGGTAGTAGATATTGTTCATTGCCATGATCGCCGCGGCGGCGCGCGCGCCGTCGAGTTCCTGCGGACTGGCGGATTTGGCCGCTTCGTTTTCGATCACCGCGACCAGCGGCGCATGCCGCGCAGCGACCGCGCTGCCCAGGGCGACGAGTCCAATCTGTTTCTGGCTCAGGCCCGGCGCGCCGGTTTCGACGAGTATGGAATCCAGGTTCAGGCGCAGGTCCTTCGCGTAATCGGGAATGCGGGATTTGAGTTCGGAGAGGGTCATCATGGATTCTCTTTTGTGCCATTCCGGCGCACAGGCCGGAATGGCAATTCAATCACCCGGCCTTAAGCCGCTTTTAGAGTCTCTTCGCCCTTGCTCCAATTGCACGGGCACAGTTCGTCCGTCTGCAATGCATCCAGCACGCGCAGCACTTCGGCCGGATTGCGGCCGACGCTGCCATCCGTGACGTAGGCGAAACGGATCACGCCTTGCGGATCGACGAGGAAGGTCGCACGCTTGGCCACGCCTTCTTCCGCATCGAGGATGCCGAGCGCGGAACTCAGGTGCTTGGCCGTATCGGCCAGCATCGGGAACGGCAGCGAGCGCAGGTCCTTGTGATCCTTGCGCCAGGCCAGGTGCACGAATTCGGTATCCGTGCTGGCGGCGAGGACCTGGCAGTCACGGTCGCGGAACTGCGTGTTCAAATCGCCAAAACCCTTGATTTCGGTCGGACACACGAACGTGAAATCCTTCGGATAGAAGAATACGCACAGCCATTTGCCCGTGTACGTGCCGTTGTCGATATCGGCAAACGCGTTGTCGAGGTTGTCGATGGCCACGGTGGCCTTGAGTTTGAATTCGGGGAACTTTTCACCGACGGTAAGCATGGTGGACTCCTGATGATTGTGGTTGGAAACGCGGCCCGGCTGGGCACGGCATCAAGATAGGGACCTGCGGACGATCATTCAAATCGATTGATGCTATGCTTTCCATAGTTTTCTTCGATGTATGGATATTCGCATGAACCTGCGCGATCTGCGTTATCTCGTAGCCCTGGCCGAGCACCGTCATTTCGGCCGCGCCGCCGCAGCCAGCTTCGTCAGCCAGCCGACACTGTCGACGCAGATCAAGAAACTCGAGGACGAGCTCGGCGTCGCCCTGGTCGAACGCACACCGCGCAAGGTGCTGCTCACCGAAGTCGGCCGCGAGATCGCGCTGCGCGCACGCGAGGTGCTCAACGAGGTCGACCAGATCAAGGCAATCGCGCGTCGCACGCACGATCCGGAATCCGGCACGGTGCGCCTGGGCATCTTTCCCACACTCGGACCCTACCTGCTGCCCCACGTCGTGCCGGTCATCCGCAAGCGTTTCCCGCGCCTGGAACTGCTGCTCGTCGAGGAAAAGACCGAGGCCGTGCTGCGCATGCTGCGCGAGGGCCGCCTCGACGCGGGCGTGCTGGCGCTTCCCATTCACGACGATCAACTGCATGCCGAATTCCTGTTCGAGGAACCGTTCCTGCTCGCCGTGCCCGAACAGCATGAACTAAGTCATCGCAAGGCACTCAAGATGGGCGACCTCGCCGACCAGAGCCTGCTCCTGCTCGACGACGGCCATTGCCTGCGCGACCAGGCGCTTGAGGTTTGCCATCTGTCCGGCGCGAACGAGAAATCCGGCTTCCGCGCCACCAGTCTGGAAACCCTGCGCCAGATGGTCGCGGCAAACGTCGGCATCACCCTGCTGCCCACGCTCGCGGTGCAGCCGCCGGTCGCGCATTCGGACAATGTGCATCTGGTGCCGTTCCGCGGTCACGCGCCGAGCCGGCGCATTGCCATGATCTGGCGCAAGAGCTCGGCGATGGGGGGATTCCTGAAGAAGCTTGCCGGCATCTTCCGTGACTTGCCGCGGACGCTGCTCGACGCGCACAGTGCCGTGGCCAGCCCGCCCGGGCCAGCGCCGCGACGGCGCGTACACCGATAGGTAATCCCTATCGGATCGATCGCAACAATCGATTTTCAAAATGCACGCCGTCGCGCTACGCTAATGCCGTCCGCCGCGCATGCGGCAGGCTCACGTTTTTCATCCAACACGAGGTGTGTCATGGCCACTCTGAAAGGCTCCAAGACGGAAGGCAATCTCAAGGCCGCGTTCGGCGGCGAATCGATGGCGAACCGCCGCTATCTGTACTTCGCCCAGAAAGCGGACGTGGAAGGCTACAACGACGTCTCCGCCGTGTTCCGTTCCACCGCGGAAGGCGAAACCGGCCACGCGCACGGGCACCTGGAATATCTCGAGCAGTGCGGCGATCCGGCCACCGGCCTGCCGTTCGGCGACACGCGCAACAACCTCAAGGCGGCGATCGCCGGCGAGACCCACGAATACACCGACATGTATCCGGGCATGGCCAAGACCGCGCGCGACGAAGGCTTCGGCGAAGTGGCCGACTGGTTCGAGACGCTGGCCAAGGCCGAGCGCTCACACGCGAACCGCTTCACCAAGGCGTTGAACGATCTTACCTGAGCAATCCCGGCCTCCTTCACCG
>DATIVQ010000336.1:0-11536 GCA_035465735.1 Rudaea sp. | reverse complement strand
CGATATTTTTCTCGCGGAACACTTCGGCAATGCGCATGTAGAGTGCATCGCGGGCGCGATTGCGGTCGCCGATGTCGGCGATGAATACGCGCAGATCGAAGTCGAACGTGCAAGCCGAAATCTGCACGAACCAGCAGGTCGGCGCCGGATCGTCCACGACGAGCGGCTCGTTGGCCGCGATTTCCAGCAGCAGTTCGCGCACCTCGCGCGGATCGCTGGAATACGCGGCGCCGATGCGAAGGACCACGCGGGTGAGCGAGTTCGACAACGACCAGTTGGTCAGGCGCTCGGTGATGAAGCTCTTGTTCGGCACGATCACTTCCTTGTTGTCCCAGTCGACGATCGTGGTGGCGCGAGTGCGGATGCGAGCGACCGTGCCTTCGACGTCGCCGATGCTGACGATGTCGCCGATGCGGAATGGCCGCTCGAACAGCACCATCAGCCCGGAGACGAAATTCGCGAAGATCTCCTGCAGGCCGAAACCCAGGCCCACGGAGAAGCCGGCGGCGAGCCACTGCAGGTTGCTCCAGTGCAGGCCGAGCATGGCCAGGCCGGCGATGGTGCCGGCGAACACGATCGCATAGCGGGTCACGCTGGTGATGGCGTAACGCGTCGGCGCGTCCACGTGCAGGCGGCGCAGCAGGCTCAGCTCGATGAGTCCGGGCAGGTTGCGCGTGGCGATCCACGTCAGCGCCAGCACGATGACCGCCTCGAGCACGTCGCGCAGGCTCACGTTCAACGCCACGGCCTTGCCGTCGATGACTTCGCTGGACGCCCATACCTTTACGTCGCCGAGCAGGCTCAGCGCCGGCGCCACGTCGGACCAGATCCACAACAATACGGCCGCGCAGCCGACCACGATCAGCGCGCGCAGCAGTCGCCGGGTCTGCGTGCTGACGCTGGCGAGCGTGACTTCTTCCGGCAGCGCGTCGGGCGGGGTGTCGCCGCCATCCGCCGCGGCGGATTCGGCTTCCGCGGCTTGGCGTTTCTCCATGCGTTGCAGGGCGAGTCGGCGTTCGCCAAGCACCAACCAGCGCGCGGCCAGATCGTAGACGACATTCGCCGCGAGCAACGTCGTCAGCGAGGTGAGTACGTGTCCGCTCAGGGCCATCGCGGTGACGAAGTAACCGCGCAGCACCAGCGCGGCGAGCAGGATCACGCCGCCGCACAGCACGACGCGCGTGAACTGGCGCAGGCGCACGGGTTCCTGCAGGACGGTATAGCGCGCGGTCCACAAGCGCCCCGGGGCGAGCTGCCACCACGCCAACGCCGCCATCGCGAGCAGCGCCGCGACGAGCAGCGCGCGCGCGTAACCATCGACTGCGGCGGCGTCGCCGCGCAGCATCATCAAGCCGACCAGGAATTGTGTGGGCAGCACGATCAGCGCCAGCCAGGGCACTGCGGCGGACAGGGCCGCGCGGCGCAGGCGCGGCCAGCGGAAATGGAATTGCGCCAATCCGTTTTCGCAGGTGAGCGCGCGCAGGAACGCAAGCACGAAGACCGGGGCGGCGAGGTGCGCCAGACCCGAGCCGACATCCGCGGAGAAATTGTTGCCGGGCGCCGGCGCGGCGCTGAACGCTGCGGCAGCGAACCACAGCAATACTGGCCACGGCGCGGCTGCGAAAAAGGTCCACAGCAGCGCCATGCCGGTTAGACGATAACGATCGCTGCGGATGCGCCGCATCGGCGCGGCGATGGCAGCCAGGCGCGCCGGAGCGCGCTGGCGCAGGGCGAACAGAAAAGCCAGCGCGACCAGCGCGATCGTGGCGAGCACGGGCGCGGCGGCGATCGCGTTTGTGGCGCCGCGCAGCGCGCGCGACCAGCGCGCCGCGGCGAAAAAGCCGCTGTCGTCGCCAGCCAGCCTGGCGAACCATGCCGTGTCGACCGGCGCGTGGCTGGGCGTCCACAACAGGCGTGAGTCGAGCAGGGCATCGAGCTTGGCCGTCGACTCGACCAGTCCGCGCAATTCCTGCTCGGCCTCGCCCTGGGCGCCGACAAGCTTGGTCTGCAGGGCACCGAGTTGCACCAGTACCTGCGCGCGTGTGGCAAGCAGACGGAACAGGCCTTCGCGCAACGTCTTGATCCGCTCCGGCGGCAGGTTCGCAAGTTTCGCAAGCGCCGCGTTGGCGGCGGCTTCCAAGTCACCCAGATCGCCTTGCTGCTCGCGCAAGTCGATCAGGCCGATGCGGGTTTGCGCGTAGCGCGTTTGCAGGTCGGACAACTGGCGCTCGAGCCGGTCCAGCGGCTGCAATTTGCGTTTTTCGGCGAGCAGGATCAGCCCGACCGCCTCGTTGACGCCGCCGATGCGGATACGGTCCTCGGTGTTCTTGAGTGCCTGTGCGGTGTCGGCGACGGCGCGATCCCAGGTTTGCTTGCGTGTGCGCAAGTCCGACGTATCGCGGACTGTATCGGCCAGGCGCGCGACCAGCGCCGTGTTCGCATCGGCCGCTTCGATGAGCACACGCGCGCGCGGGTCGATACCCGCACGGTCCTGGGCCACGCGCGCCTGCAGCGCGCGCACCTGCGCGCTGGTGCGGTCGAGCAGGAGATTCTCGAGTGTGCTGGCGCGTTGCCCGGCCTGCAGCGCCGCGCGCTGGCGTTCGCGCAGTTGCGCGGAAAGCAGGCGCATGCGCGGTTCGTAGCTGCGGTTCTCGAGGTTCAGCAAGGCGATGCGGATTGTCGCCAGCCGTTGCGCGGATTGCGCGCGCAGCCGTTGCGCCTGCGCCAGCGCGGGCGGGCCGGATTTGTTCGGTGCCGCCAACGCCGCCTGGCTCGAGTCGAGCGTGGCGTGTGCGGCGGCCAGTTCCTCGCGCAGTTGCGTCGGGCGCGTGGTCTGCCGCGCCAGCTCAGACTCGAGCGCCGCCACCGCGGCGCGTGCATCCGTGGCGGCACCGCGTTCGCGTTCGAGCAGGGCCTCGAGTTGTTCGGCCGTGGCGCGTTCGGGCAGGGCCGCGCGCCACTTGGCCATCGCTTCGCCGGAATCGGCAGCCGGTGATTCCTCGAGCTTTTGCGCTTCCGCGTCAGCACTGGCGGCAGTCTGGGTCAGCATCTGCAATTGCTGCGCCAGTTCGTCGGCGTGGGTCTCGTCGGCTTCGGCCTGGTGCAGCAGGTCTTCGGCCTGTTTGCGGCCGTCGGCGTCCAGTCCGCGTTGTGCCGGCAGGGCGCGCAGGGCGGCGGCAACCGCGCTCGCCTGGGACGGCGGAAAGGCTGGCGCGGCAGCGACCGTCGGCATCGCGTCCGGTTTGGCGGCGGCAGGCGCGGCGGTGGCGGGCATGGCCAAGGCGGCGCCGGCGAGCAGCACGGCGGCCAGTGCCGGCAGGCGCCCGACCTTCGCAGATGACGGATTATTCAAGACAATTCACAGTTCGGTCTTGCGTCGACCAGACCAGAAACGATACCATAGTCGTCTTTTCCGCACGTTTTTGTGGAGTTGCAACATGAAAGCCGACACCCATCCGAAATACGCGCCGGTCATCTTCCAGGATGTCTCGACCAATTTCGCGTTCCTGACCCGGTCGACGATGACCGCCAAGGAAACGATGAAATGGGAAGACGGCAAGGAATATCCGGTGATCAAGGTGGAAATTTCCAGCAAGTCGCACCCGTTCTACACCGGCAAACACAAGATCATCGATGCGGGCGGTCGCGTGGACAAGTTCCGCAAGCGCTACGGCGCGAAGTAAGCCGCAACCCATTGCGCCGGTCTGATCCGGCGGGCGACGGCGGCGCCAACGGGCCGCCAGCGTGCGCCGGACCCGCCGCCCTTCCGTGAATGCACAAGGAGCCCGCCGTGTCCGACAAGACCGTTCTTCTCACCGATAGCGCGTCCGACAGGACCAGCACCCTGCCGCTGGTATCCGGCAGCATGGGCGAGCCGGCGCTCGACATCGGCAAGCTGCACAAGGACTTGGGCTATTTCACGTTCGATCCGGGTTTCGTCTCCACCGCGAGCACAAAAAGCGCGATCACGTTCATCGATGGCGACAAGGGCGTCCTGCTGTATCGCGGTTATCCGATCGAGCAGCTCGCCAAGCAATCGAGCTTTCTCGAAGTCGCCTATCTTCTGATCAACGGCGAATTGCCGAACGCGAAAGCATTCGGCGCGTTCGAGGACGAAGTCACGCATCACACGATGATGCACGAGTCGCTGAAGAACTTCCTGCATGGCTTTCACTACGACGCGCATCCGATGGCGATGCTGTGCGGTTCGATCGCTTCGCTGTCGGCGTTCTACCACGATACGCTGGACATTTCCGACCCCGAACAGCGCCGTCTCGCCGCAATCCGCCTGATTGCGAAGATGCCGACGATCGCCGCCGCGGCCTACCGCTATTCGATCGGCTGGCCGGTACGCTATCCGCGCAACAACCTCGAATACTGCACGCGCTTCCTGCACATGATGTTCGAGGTGCCGAGCGAACCGCTGGCGCTCAATCCGGTGGTTGCCAAGGCGCTGGACCTGCTGTTCATCCTGCACGCCGACCACGAGCAGAACGCGTCGACGTCGACCGTGCGCCTGGTCGGTTCCACCGGCGCGAATCCCTACGCCTGCGTGGCCGCCGGCATCGCCGCGTTGTGGGGGCCGGCCCACGGCGGCGCCAACGAGGCCGTACTCAAGATGCTCGCCGATATCGGCGACGCGAAGAACGTCGGTGCGGCGGTAGCCAAGGCCAAGGACAAGAATTCCGGCTTCCGCCTGATGGGCTTCGGCCACCGCGTGTACAAGAATTTCGACCCGCGCGCGACCATCATTCGCGAGATGACGCACAAGGTGCTCGGCGAGCTTGGCGTGAACGATCCGCTGCTCGACGTGGCGCTGGAACTCGAACGGGCCGCGCTCAAGGATCCGTATTTCATCGAGCGCAAGCTGTACCCGAACGTCGATTTCTATTCCGGCCTCATTTACAAGGCCTTGAAGATCCCGACCGAGATGTTCACGGTGATGTTCGCGATCGCGCGTACAGCGGGTTGGGTTGCGCACTGGCTGGAACAGCATCAGGACAAGGACACCAAGATCGGTCGGCCGCGCCAGATCTACACGGGTGCTGCGACGCGCGATTACACCCCGATCAAGAAGCGCTGAGCAATCCTTCGACCGCAGCCAACGCCGCGCGCTGCAGCGGGCGCTCGCCGCGGCGGTCGAGCGGTGCCTGGCGAATCGTGTCGCGCGGCAGCAAGGTCAGGTCGAATTCGACGCCGGTCTGGTGGATTCTGAGTACTGGAAAATCCAGCGAACGCTGCGAATCAATCCGCAAACAGCGACTATCTTCCTCGAAACTGATGCCATCGTCGTTCAACATGGCGAGCACGGCTTCGGGCGTGTCACAGGATAAGTGCAGGCATACCGCTGAATGCGCATCGGCGGTGCCGTCCAGCACGGGTCCGACCAGGCGCGGCTCGAAACGCGCGAAATAACGCATTGCCTCGCACGCGGCTTCGCGCAGTGCGCGCAACTGCCGCGGCTGATCGTCGCCGTGGAAAAGGCGCTGGTGTTCGCGCAGCGCGTCCTCGATCTCGCGGTTCTTTGGCAAGCTCGATTCGTCGAAGGCGCGCAGGCGTTCGGCTGCCTTGCGCTTGGCGAGCTGGTAATCGCGAATGCCATGTTCGCTGATCAACTGTGCCGCTTCCAGAGCGATGCGGCGGCGCAACTGTCCATTGCGTGCAGGCATCAGAAAATCCCGTAGGCGTCCTGCTGGACCTTCTTTTCCGCTTCCGTGGCGTTATTCGGTCCCGCGGCGAGGCGGGCGACATCCTCGACTTTGAATACTTCCAGCATGCTGTTCGGATCGCCCGCCGGGGCGAGCTGGCCGGTAGCCTTGTCGATGCGTGCCGTGGTGATGCCCGGCGGGGTCTCGAACGGTTGTTCGGGCACGCCTTTGAGAGCCGCGCGCATGAACTCGATCCACATCGGCAGCGCTGCTTGCGCGCCGAATTCGCCGACGCCATTGCTGCGGCCGAGCGAGGAAAAATCATCGAAGCCGACCCACACGCTGGCGACCAGATCGTCGTTGTAGCCATTGAACCAGGCGTCGCGGTGATCGTTCGTCGAGCCGGTTTTGCCGGCCAGATCGTTGCGCTTGAGCACCATGGCATCGTGGCCGGTGCCGCGGCGCACGACGTCGTGCAGGATCGATCCGATCAGATAGGCGGTGCGCGCATCGAGCACGCGCGGCGCGAGTTTCGGCGTGTTCGGGTCCGCCGGCGCTACCGCAGCGGTTGCCGCCGGTGTGGCAGGCAGCGACACCTTGACCGGTTGTGCATCGCCAGGTTTGGCGTTGGCGGCCGCCGCCTGCGCGCGCGCGTCTTCAAGCACGCGTTGCGAACACTGCCGGCACGCCAGCGCCGGCTGCGCCTTGTAGATTTCCTTGCCGTCTCGGTCGACGATGCGATCGATGAAATATGGGTCGACGAGGAATCCGCCGTTGGCGAACACGGCATAGCCGCGCGCCATCGCCAGCGGCGACACCGATGCCGTGCCGAGCGCCAAGGACAGGTTCTCCGGCAATTGCTGCAGGCTGAAACCGAAGCGCGTCGCGTACTCGCGCGCGTAGCGCACGCCGATCGCGTCGAGCAGCCGCACCGAAACCAGGTTCTTGGATTCGACCAATGCTTCGCGCAGACGCATCGGGCCTTCGAATTTGTCGTCGTCGTTCTTCGGCTCCCACAAGCCGTTCGGCTTGGACGGATCGGCGAACACGATCGGGGCGTCATTGATGATCGAGGCCGGCGTGAAGCCATGTTCGAACGCAGCGGAATAGAAGAACGGCTTGAAGCCGGAGCCAGGCTGGCGGCTGGCCTGCACGACGCGGTTGAACTTGCTGCGCGCGTAGGAAAATCCGCCGACTTCGGCCCGAATCGCGCCGTCATTCGGGTCGAGTGCAATCAATGCGCCCTGCACCTTGGGGAGCTGTGCGAGTTTCCACGCGCCGTCGGCGGTGCGCGCCAGGCGCACCACGTCGCCGGCCTTGAGCACGTCGTCGACGCGCTTGGGCGGCGCGCCGCGATGGCTTTCGTCCTTGTAGCGTTGCGCCCAACGCACGGCGGGCAAATCCAGTGCCACGTTTTGGCCGTCTTGCAGGTAAAGGTCGGCGGACTTTTCGGAACTGTCGACGACGATGCCGGCAATGAGTCCGAGTACGGGTCGGAAAGCGTCCTTGTCGAGGTGCTTGTCCAGTTCCTGCGGCAGCGGATGTGCAGCAAGATCGAAATGCGCTTCGGGCCCACGGTAGCCGTGGCGTTCGTCGTAGGCGATCAAATCGTTGCGCATGGCCTGGTTGGCGGCCGTCTGGTCGCGCGAGTCGAGCGTCGTGTAGATGCTGTAGCCATTGGTCAGCGCATCGTTGCCGAGGCGGTCGAGCGCATCCAGGCGCACCTGCTCGGCAATGTACGGCGCGTCGACTTCGATCGGCGGTTCGTGGGCGAAGGATTGATCCGGCTCGGTACTAGCCTGCTTGAATTGCGCGGCGGTTATGAAGCCGTTGTCGAGCATGCGCTGCAGGGTGTAGTTGCGTCGCTCGGTCGCGCGCGCGCGGTTGCTCAGCGGGTTGCTGCTGGAAGGGAATTTCGGCAGCGAGGCGAGCATCGCGCACTCGCCCAGGGTGAGTTCATTGAGCGTTTTGCCATAGTAGAACTCGGCCGCGGCGGCCACGCCGTAGGCGCGATTGCCGAAGAATATCTTGTTGAGATAAAGCTGGAAGATTTCGTCCTTGGTCAGTTCGTGCTCGATGCGGAAGGAGAGGAAGATTTCCGTGGCCTTGCGCGTGAGGCTGACTTCGGAGCTGAGGAAGAATCCGCGTGCGACCTGCTGCGTGATCGTGCTGCCGCCCGGCACGTGCAGGCTCCGCTTGACGACCATGTAGCCGAGCGCGCGCAGGATGCCGGTGAAATCGATGCCGGAATGGGTGTAGAAATTCGCGTCCTCCGCGGCGAGGAACGCGTTCTTCAACTGTTGCGGCACATCTTCGATCCGGACCGGGATGCGGCGGGTTTCGCCGATCGTCGCCACGAGTTTTCCGTCCTTGCTATAAACGCGCAGCGGAACCTGCAGGCGCACGTCCTTCAAAACGTCGACGGACGGCAGGCGCGGCTCGATCAGCCAGTAGGCAATGCCGATGCCGACGGCACCCAACACCACGCCAAGCACGCACAAAATCAAGAACCAACGGAACAAACGTCGAAATATTCTCATGCGTGGCGGGAGTTGTGATCGCAGTCAAGGTTGGAAGGCGGTCTTCCGGGCGAAGATCGCCATTGCAGTATAGGCGTACGGCGTTCCGGCCGATAGGCAAATCGGGATCAAATAGTGGCAAAAGCATGACATTATCAAGCCATATCAATGGTTTGCAGAATCTTTCAAGAGACTGTTGATAATCCGTTAAAGTTCGTATTTAATGTGGATGCGCATATATCGCTCGTAAGGGCGCGTGGGAAGGGGAAAAAGTGTGGGCCTACTCAGTGCAAAAGCGCCGCCGCTGATCGGGGTCGATATCAGTTCGACGGCCGTGAAGCTGTTGCAGTTGACTCAGTCCGGCAACAAGTATCGCGTCGAACATTACGCGGTCGAACCGTTGCCTCCCAACGCTGTCGTCGAAAAAAACATCGTCGAGGTGGAAGCCGTTGGCGAAGCGATCAGGCGCGCGCTCAACCGCTCCGGCGCGAAAACCAAATTTGCCTGCGCGGCCGTCGCCGGTTCGGCAGTGATCACCAAGATCATCCCGATGCCCGCGGATCTGTCCGAGGAAGATCTCGATGCGCAGATCCAGTCCGAGGCCAATCAATACATTCCCTATCCGATCGAGGAAGTCAGCCTCGATTTCGAAGTCGTCGGTCCGGTGAAGGACAACCCGGAAATGATGAATGTCCTGCTCGCGGCTTCGCGCACCGAGAACGTGGACCTGCGTGTGGCGGCCCTCGATCTGGGCGGCTTGACCGCACGCGTGATCGAAGTCGAAGCGTTTGCGATGGAGAATGCGTTCAAGCTCGTTGCCGACCAGCTCGCCGTGCCCAAGGATGCGGTCGTCGCGGTCGCCGACATCGGCGCCACCATGACCACGCTGATCGTGCTCAAGAACCAGCGCACCATCTACTCGCGCGAACAGGTGTTCGGCGGCAAGCAGCTCACGGATGAGGTGATGCGTCGCTACGGCCTGTCGTACGAGGAAGCCGGTCTCGCCAAGCGCCAGGGTGGCCTGCCCGAATCCTACGAAATCGAAGTGCTTGAGCCATTCAAGGAAGCGATGGTGCAGCAGGTCAGTCGCCTGCTGCAGTTCTTCTTTGCCGGAAGCGAATACAACAAGGTGGATCAGATCGTGCTCGCCGGCGGATGCGCCTCCATTGCCGGTGTCGCCGAAATGGTGGAAGAACAACTCGGCGTACCCTGCGTGGTCGCCAATCCGCTTGCCAACATGTCGCTGTCATCGCGCGTGCAGGCCCAGACGCTGGCCCAGGACGCGCCCGCGCTGATGATCGCCTGCGGTCTGGCGCTGAGGAGTTTCGACTGATGGCCAAGATAAACCTACTGCCTTGGCGCGACGAGCTGCGCAAGCAGCGCCAGCGTGAGTTCTATGTAATGCTGGCCGGCGCCGCCATCGCCGCGCTGTTCGTGGTGTTCGTCTGGTGGTACTGGATGGGCATGCGCCTGGAAAACCAGGATTCACGCAACGCCTATCTCAAGGATCAGATCCACCTGCTTGACGGCAAGTTGACCGAGATCAAGCAGCTGGAAACGACCAAATCCAAGTTGCTGGCACGAAAGGAAATCATCGAAAAACTGCAGGCGAGCCGCTCGCAGATGGTGCACCTCTTCGATGAGTTGGTGAAGACCATCCCCGACGGCGTGCGCCTGATGACGATGCGCCAGAATGGCGACACATTGACCTTGGACGGCGTGGCGCAATCCAATGCCAGCGTCGCCACCTACATGCGCAATCTTGACGCTTCGCCCTGGTTGACCCATTCGGACCTGGTCAAGACCGAAGCCAAGAAGAACGACAAGCGCGATCGCTTCGATTTCGGCCTCTTGGTCAAGCTCACCAATCCTGATGAAAAGGCCAAGGAACAGGAAAAGGCGGCACAGGCAGCGGCTGCAAGTGGGCTGGGCGGCAAGCCCGTTGTCCCGGCGCCGTCGGCCGCAACCGCTCCCGACGCGGCCAAGGCTCCCGCGGGCAAGGAGAGCAAGCCATGAAACTGTCGGATTTCCGCAATCTTGATTTCAACAACATCGGCGGTTGGGCGCAGGGCGTCAAGCTGACATTCTGTGCCTTGCTGTTCGGTTTGCTGGTATTGGCGGGCTGGTGGTTCTGGATCAGCAGCCAGCAGGACGACTTGCAGACTCGGCAGGGGCAGGAGACCCAGCTCAAGAAAGAGTTCGCCGAAAAGCAGGCCAAGGTGGTCAATCTCGATGCGCTCAAACAGCAACTCGACGAGATGCGCGACATGCTGCGCCAGTTGCTGCGCCAGTTGCCGAGCAAGACGGAAATGCCCGAGCTGCTGGTGGACGTTTCGCAGACCGCGCTCTCGGCAGGACTGCATTCGGACCTGTTCAAGCCCGGACCGGAGTCGATCAAGGAAGGGTTCTACGCCGAAAAGCCGATCCAGCTGCGCCTGACCGGCACGTATCACCAGTTCGGCGCGTTCATCAGCGGCGTGGCCGCCTTGCCACGCGTGGTGATCCTGACCATGCACGATGTGGCCCTCAAGCCCATTGCCGGCGGTCAGCTGTCGCTGGAAGGCACGGTCAGGACGTACCGCTATGTCGAGGAAGACGAAAGCGAAGGTGCCGGTGCCAAGAAACCCGCCAAGAAGGGAGGAAAGTGAACATGCGCAGCGTTCACATCCCGAATCCCGCGCGCGTGCTCATGTTGGCCGCGGCGCTTGGTCTACTGGCTGGGTGCACCGGCGGCATGAGCGACCTGCAGCAATGGGTTGCGCAGGAAAAAGCCAAGAAAGGCCCACCTGTCCCGCCGCTTCCGGTACTGAAGACTTTCGAGACTTTCGTTTACCAGGACCAGGACAAGCGCGACCCGTTCGGCCCGAGCCTGGAGGAGCAGCGCGAGGCCCAGGCCGGTGCGAATGGCCCGTTGCCGGACAAGCACCCCAAGGAACAGTTGGAAAACTATCCGCTGGACAGCCTGAAGATGGTTGGCACCATCGGTACCGGCTCTGCCATTGAGGGCCTGATCAAGGACCCGGATGGCGTGATCCATCGCGTGCACATGAACAATTACATGGGCCAGAACAACGGCAAGATCACCGCCGTTGCCGAGGACCATATCGATCTCGTGGAGCTGATCCCGAACGGGAGCGGCGGTTGGATGAAGCGCCAGGCGTCAGTCGCGCTGGGCGAGAAATAGACGACCCATTGGGGGTAACTAGAGATGACCATGACAGTTGCTAACTTCCAGGGACGTACGTCCAGACCCGAAACTTCCGCGCGCAAACGCCGCGGTTTGGCATGGATGCTCATGCTGCTCGGGAGCGTGCTGGCGACGAACGTGCTGGCTCAGAATACCTTGCAGGACATCACCTACGCGCCGCT
>DATIVQ010000335.1:0-1818 GCA_035465735.1 Rudaea sp. | reverse complement strand
TCGATGCGGTCGCCGGCGCAGGAATCGCCGCGGGCTTGGGCGCTTCGCTCCTGGTTGCGCTTGCGGCTGCAACACCGGCGGTTTCGATGACGGCAACGACCTTGCCTTCGGAAACCTCGTCGCCGAGTTTTACCTTCAGTTCCTTGACGACACCGGCAACCGTCGACGGCACTTCCATCGTCGCCTTGTCCGATTCGAGCGTGACCAGCCCTTGATCTTTCGTTACCGTGTCGCCGGCTTTCACCAGCACTTCGATGACCGGTATATTTGTATAGTTACCGATATCCGGAACCTTGACTTCCGTCGTCGCCACGGCGTGCTCCTGTTATTTATTGCGATGTAACGCCGCGCGAAAGCGCGCACGCCAGTCGTTGCGCTTGGCTTCGAGCGCTTCTTCGCGCTCGGCATGCAGAGGTTCGGCCGCCGCATCCGCAGAGATCGGTTCTTTAATCGCCGCCTCGGTACCCGCCACCGTGGTCGATTCGACCGGCGGCGCTGAAGTCGTCGTCTGCGTGTATACCGGCGCTTCCGGTACGGGTTCCGGCGCGACCTTCGCACGCGTGTCGTGGATGCCGGCACGCAGCGCGGCGAGCATTTGCTGTTCATCGCGCGCCTCGCGGCGCAGGCGCTCGGCCTCGGTGTGGCGCGCTTCGACGAGCACGCGCGAACGTGCGTTCGCATAATCGAGCGACTGGCGGATGTCGGGCAGGTGATAATCATCGACGTCGATGAGCAGGCAGTCGAAAACGATGTAGCCGTCCTCGATCCACAAGCCGTGACGCTTGAGTTCGACGCGTGAATTGCGCTCCTCGAAGAACAACCGCGTCCACTCCGGATTCGGCTCGCGGTTGAGCCGCAGGTGCAGCGTGCGCATGGACGAATGCACGCGCGACCAGGTCGTGCGGTTCACGTCCAGGTCGACGATGACGATGTCGGTAAACTCGTCCATGACCATCGTCAGAGCAGGCTGCGACGCATGTCGCCGAGCAATTGCGCGAGGAAGGCCGCGAAGCGCGCTGCGGCGGCGCCATCGATGACGCGATGGTCGTAACTGAGCGACAGCGGCAGGAGCAGGCGCGGCGCGAACGCCTTGCCGTCCCACACGGGTTTGATCGCCGACTTCGAAACGCCAAGGATCGCGACTTCCGGCGCGTTGACGATGGGGGTGAACGCGGTGCCGCCGATGCCACCGAGCGAGGAAATCGAGAAACATCCGCCGGACATGTCGGCCGGGCCGAGCTTGCCGTCGCGCGCCTTCTTCGCCAGCTCGCTGGTTTCCTGCGCGATCTCGACGAGTCCCTTCTGATCCGCGTTTTTCAGCACCGGCACGACCAGGCCATTCGGCGTGTCCGCGGCGAAACCGACGTGGAAATATTTCTTCACGACCAGGTTTTCGCCGGAAGCATCGAGCGAGGCGTTGAAATCCGGATATTTCTTCAGCGCAGCGACCACCGCCTTGACGATGAACGCGAGCATGGTGAACTTGATCCCGGCCTTCTCATTCTCCTTGTTGAGCTGCACGCGCAGCGCTTCCAGGTCGGTGATGTCGGCCTCATCGTGTTGGGTGACGTGCGGAATCATCGCCCAGTTGCGCGCGAGGTTCGCGCCGGAAATCTTCCTGATCTTGGACAGTGGCCGCGTTTCCACTTCGCCGAATTTGGAGAAATCCACGGCGGGCCAGGGCAGCAGGTTCAATCCGCCGCCACTGCCTGCGCGCGCCGGACCGCCGCCTTCGAGGATGCGTTTGACGAAGGCGCGCACGTCCTGTTTCGTGATGCGGCCATTGCGCTCACTGCCGCTGACCTGCGCCAGGTCCAC
>DATIVQ010000334.1:0-4622 GCA_035465735.1 Rudaea sp. | reverse complement strand
GGCGCGCAGTTGCGTCTCGCCGAAACCGGCGTGGAACTGCGGCGCGGCCGGGTACGAGGTATAGCGCGGGCCGTTCACGTCGTAGCGTGCGATCAGGCCGGGATCGAAGGTGGCTATGTTGTGCATGCGGCGATGGTGCGTGCATCCCGCGGCGCCCGCATTGATCCGCGTCAAGCATTCAGCGCGGTCCGCCGGTAGATGCCGGCGGATTGCGCGCCGAAGCAGCAAAAGATCACGCGCGTCGCATGCTCGACCGCGACCTGCCAGGCGCGTGCTTCGCGCACGGCGATGGCGGCGGCGGCCTGGAGCGGATAGCCGTACACGCCGCAGCTGATGGCGGGAAAGGCGATGCTGCGCAGGCCGTTTGCCTGGGCCAGGTGCAACGATTCGCGGTAGCAGGAGGCCAGGAGTTCGGCCTCGCCGCGCGCGCCGCCATGCCAGACCGGGCCGACCGTGTGGATCACGAATTTCGCTGCCAGATCGAAGCCGGGCGTGATCCGGGCCTGCCCGGTCGGGCAGCGCACGTTGGGGCGAACCTGCGCCAGCTCGCGGCAGGCGGCGAGCAGGCGCGGTCCGGCGGCGCGGTGGATGGCGCCGTCGACGCCGCCGCCACCGAGCAGGGTCTCGTTGGCGGCGTTGACGAGGGCGTCAACACCCAATTCCGTGATGTCGCCTTCGACGATTTCGATGCCGGACATGCGCAATCCCCAGCCGCGCCAGGTACCGGGCGATTATGCGCCGGTATCCTTGAAAATTAATTGCCTAGGACATAATATATCCAGCAACTATGAAACCGGCAGATAAAACCACGTTCGGCGTCCTCGTCACCGACGTCACCCGCCTGCTACGCAAGCATTTCGACCGGCGCGCAGTTCGTTTCCAGATGACGCGCGCGCAATGGCGCGCGCTCAAGCGCCTGTATCGCGGCGAGGGCATGCGCCAGAACGAACTGGCCGAACAGCTCGAACTGGAACCGATCGCGATCGGCCGCGTCATCGACCGCCTGCAAAAGGCCGGCTTCGTCGAGCGCCGCGCCGATCCCACCGATCGCCGCGCTTGGCGCCTGTACCTGACGCCGCGCGCGCACGGCGTGGTTGGCGACATGGAACAGATTTCCACCGAACTCTTCCGCCAGGCACAGCGCGGGATTTCTGCCGCCGACATGAAGGTGATGATGGGCATGCTGACGCGGATGAAGGACAACCTGAACGCGCTGGATGAATCCGGCGCCTGATTTTTCCGGGAACAAACATGACCGACAAGCAATATGGAGCGCCCGTCACGGACGCGCCCGTGACGGCGAAGCGCCGTCGCCGCAATACCGTGCTGTGGATACTCGGGCCGGCGCTGGTCGCGGTCGTCGGTGGTTGGATGTACCTGACAGCCGGACGCTACGTGTCCACCGACAATGCCTATGTGCAGGCCGATCGCGCCACCATCGCGCCGCAGGTCGCCGGTCGCGTCACCGAGGTGCTGGTGCGCGAAAACCAGGCGGTGAAGAAAGGCGACGTGCTGTTTCGCATTGATCCCGAACCGCTGCAGATCGCGGTGGCGCGCGCGCAGGCGCAGCTGGAGGGAATCAGCAGTCTGCTCGACGCGGCGCGCGCGGGATTCCGTTCCGCGCAGGCGAACGTGCGCTCGGCCGACGAGGCGCTGCGCGTGAACGAGGCGCAGTACAAACGCATGCAGGAGTTGCGCCGCAAGGGCCTGGTCGCGCAGAAGGACGTCGACGATGCGGCGAACAATTTTGCCGATGCGCGCGGCAAGCGCGATGCCGACGTCGCTGCCGTGGCCAAGGCGCAAAGCCTGCTCGGCGGGCTGCCGGAAACGCCGGACGCGGAACTGTCCGGCTACAAGCTTGCCAAGGCGCAGTTGGCCGCGGCGCAATTGGACCTGGATCACGCCACCGTGCGCGCGCCGATCGACGGCACCATCGGCAAGCAGAACCTGCAGCCCGGCGATTTTCTCGCGCCCGGCCAGGCGGCGATGCCGCTGGTCGCCACGAGTGGACTGTGGATCGACGCCAACTTCAAGGAAACCGACCTGACCCACGTGCGCGTCGGCCAGCCGGTGGACATCGAAGTCGACACCTATCCTGGCCACACCTGGAAAGGGCATGTCGCTTCGATCAGCCCGGCCTCCGGTGCCGAGTTTTCCGTGCTGCCGGCGCAAAACGCCACCGGCAACTGGGTCAAGATCGTGCAGCGCATTTCGGTGCGCGTCGCCGTGGACGACGAGGATTCCGGCCCGATCTTGCGCGCCGGGATGAGCGCCGTGGTCAGGATCGACACCGGCAATCAGAACTCGCTGCTCGGCCGTATCCAGGGTGCGCGCGCAGAACCCGAATCGCGCGTGGCGGTGGCAGCGCACTGATCCTGCCATGAGTCACGCGCCGAGCCACCGCGAGGTCGACAACCGCGGCCTGTTGGTCGTCTCGGTGATGTTGGCGACGCTGATGCAGGCGCTGGATACCACCATCGCCAACGTCGCCCTGCCGAACATGCAAGGGTCGCTGTCGGCGACGCAGGACGAAATCGCCTGGGTGCTGACTTCGTACATCGTCGCCGCCGCGATCGCAACGCCCGCATCCGGATGGCTGGCATCCGTACTTGGCCGGCGCCGCCTGCTGCTGATCGCCGTGGCCGGATTCACCGTCGCCTCGATCCTGTGCGGCATCGCCACCACGATCGACCAGATGGTGCTGTTCCGACTGCTGCAAGGCGTGTTCGGTGCGGCCCTGGTGCCGGTATCGCAGTCGACCCTGCTTGACGTGTTCCCGCGCGAGAAACACGGCGCAGCGATGGCGATGTGGGGCATGGGCGTGATGGTCGGGCCAATTCTCGGGCCGCCGCTTGGCGGCTGGCTCACCGACAACTACAGCTGGCATTGGGTGTTCCTGATCAACGTGCCGGTCGGCGCGCTGTGCCTGTTCGGCGTGGCCGCGAGCCTGCCGGCCGACGATACGCATGCCTCGCGTTTCGACTGGCGCGGCTTCGCCTTCCTCGCCGTCGGCATCGGCGCGCTGCAGATGATGCTCGACCGCGGCCAGCTCAAGGACTGGTTCGACGCGGTCGAAATCCGCATCGAGGCGGCGCTCGCCTTCCTCGGCTTCTATCTGTACGCCGTGCACTGGCTGAGCGGCAAGCGGCCGTTCGTCGACCTAGGCCTGTTCCGCGACCGCAATTTCCTCGCCAGCAACATCTTCATCTTCCTCATCGGCATCGTCCTGTTCGCGACTATGGCGCTGCTGCCGCCGTACCTGCAGACACTGATGAACTATCCGGTCGTCACCGTCGGCGTGCTGCTCGCGCCGCGCGGCATCGGCACCCTGATCGCGATGGTCATCGTCGGCCGCCTGCTCGCGCGCGGCGCGGACGCCCGTCTGGTCGCCGGCATTGGCATGCTGCTGACGGCGCTGTCGATGTGGCAGATGACGCGGTGGACCTCCGACGTGCCGCAGTGGGACATCATCTTCGCCGGCATCGTGCAGGGCATCGGCGTGGGCCTGGTCTTCGTGCCGGTGTCGACGGTGG
Organism: Rudaea sp.; assembly: GCA_035465735.1. Classification (GTDB taxonomy): domain Bacteria; phylum Pseudomonadota; class Gammaproteobacteria; order Xanthomonadales; family Rhodanobacteraceae; genus Rudaea. The sequence goes on along the minus strand of DATIVQ010000334.1, from coordinate 1,089 downwards.
CCTATTCGACCCTGCCGATGGCGGCGCGCACCGAGGCCGCGGGCATCTACAGCCTGACCCGCAACATCGGGTCCAGCGTCGGCATTTCCATCATGATGGCGCTGCTCGCGCACAACACGCAGGTCAACCATGCCGAACTCGCCGCGCGCCTGACCCCGTTCGATACCGGTGTATTCCCGCACCTGAGCGGCCTGTCGGCGGTGGCGAGCCTGGAAGCGCTGAACGGCGAGGTAACTCGCCAGGCCGCGACGATTTCCTATCTCGACGATTTCTGGCTGATGATGATTCTGACCCTGGCGGCGATTCCGCTGCTGGCCCTGTTGCGGCCGGTCAGGCATGCTGCACCTGCCGATCACGCAATGGCCATGGAATGAACGAACAATCCGCAGACCGCGCCGCGCCGCCGCGCCGCAACCAGGACGAGATGCGCGTGTACGGGCTCAACGCCTGCCTTGCCCTGTTCGCGAAACGGCCGCATGATCTGCGCAAGGTATACCTGCTCGAATCGCGCATACCGCAATTGCAAGCAGTGCTCGCCTGGTGCGTGCAGAAGAAACTCGGTTATCGCGTGGTTGGCAACACGGATCTGGAAAAACTCACCGCCAGCCAGCACCACGAAGGCGTGTGTTTCGAGGCGCGCAAGCATCCCTTGCCGCCGCTGACCGCGCTGTTGCAGCGCCTGCCGCGCGCGCCCGAAACGGCGCTGCTGGTGTGGCTCGACGGCGTGGGCAATCCGCACAATGTCGGCGCGGTGTTGCGCAGCGCGGCGAACTTCGGCGCAGCCGGCGTATTGCTTTCGGCCGATGCCGCGCCCGCCCTGTCCGGTGCAGCCTACCGTGTGGCCGAAGGCGGTGCCGAGGCCGTGCCGATCGCGCGCGTTGCGGCGGGCGAGGATGCGCTGGGCGCGTTGCGCAATGCGGGTTTCACGCTCGCCGCCACGGTGCCGCGCGAAGGCGAGGCGCTGTTCGCAGCGCGCCTGCCGCCACGTCTCGTTTTTGCGCTGGGTGCGGAAGGCGAAGGGCTGCGTCGCGGCCTGATCGATCGCGCGGACCTGCACCTGACCATTCCCGGATCGGGTGCGGTGGAAAG
>DATIVQ010000333.1:0-9934 GCA_035465735.1 Rudaea sp. | reverse complement strand
AGCACCAGCCAAGTTTCAGGCTGGAGCACCTGACGGCGGCAAACCATCTCGCGCACGCACATGCGCATGATGCGCTGTCCGACGTGGAGGCCACCATTGCGTTCGCGCGCCTGCTCAAACGCGCCCAACCCAAATTGTGGGCCTTCTACTTCACACTGCGCCGCAAGGCCGAAGCATTCAAGTATCTGGACTACGCACACCGCACGCCGGTCGTGCATGTTTCCTCGCGCTATCCGGCCGAACGCGGGTGCACGGCGATTGTGGTTCCGCTCGCCGCGCACCCAAGCTTGCCGAATGGCGTGATCGTCTACGACCTCGCCGTCGATCCCACACCGCTGATCGAAGGAGATGCGGACGACATCCGCGATCTCGTGTTCACGCCCAAGGCGGATTTGCCCGAGGAATTCACGCGCATCCCGCTGAAAACGGTGCATGCGAACAAATCACCGGCGCTGGCGCCGGTGAGCGTGCTCAAAGACGCGGACACGAAGCGCATCGATCTGGATGCCGCGTTGTGCGAGAAGCATCTCGACGCACTGCGCCGTGCACCCGACGTCGCCGAAAAAGTCCGCCGCGTGTTCGCCGTCGAACGCGAAGCCAGGCAAACCCTCGATCCGGAACTGGCGATCTATACGGGTTTTCCGAGCGATGCCGACAAGCGCCTGTTCGCCAAGGTTCGCGGCACGCCACCGGAAGCTTTGCGCGACTACGAAAACCACTTCCGCGATGCACGCTACCCGGAATTGCTGTTCCGCTATCGTGCGCGCAATTTTCCGCAGACACTGGATGCCGGCGAACGCGAGCGTTGGTCGGAATTCCGCCGCGCGCGCCTGACCGAATCCACGCCGCTCACGAGCACGACGCTGGACGAATATTTCGCGCAGATCGCCATCCTGCGCGCCGCGCCGACAACCACCGCGGTGCAGCAAGCGCTGCTCGACCGCCTCGAACAATGGGGCCGGCAGATCGCCGAAGACATCGGCCACACGACGATGACGCCATGAGCAAACCCTATTTCTCGAAGAACACGTTCGCCTTCCTGCGTGCGCTCGACCGCAACAACAACCGGCCTTGGTTCCACGCGCATCAGGGCGATTACGAACGCCATGTGCGCGGGCCCTTCCTGCAACTGATCGCCGACCTGCAGACGCCATTGGCGAAAATCAGCATGCACATGCGCGCCGATCCGCGCAAGGCCGGCGGCTCGCTGTTCCGCATCCATCGCGACACGCGCTTCGCCAACGACAAGACGCCGTACAAACCCTGGGCCGGCGCGCGCCTTTTCCACGAGCGCCGCCGCGAAGTCGCCGCGCCGTCGTTCTATCTGCACATCGCGCCGCGCGACTGCTTCGCCGGCGGCGGCATCTGGCATCCGGAATCGCCGACGCTCAAACGCATCCGCGACTTCCTCGCCGACAATCCGGCAGCATGGAAGCGCGCCACCCAAAGCAAGGCGTTCCGCGAACATTTCGCGTTCTGGGGCGAAAGCCTGACACGCCCGCCGCGCGGCTATCCGATCGACCACGAACTGATCGACGACTTGAAGCGCAAGAGCTATGCCGCAGGCGAGGAATTCACCGAAGCGCTGGCCTGCTCGTCTGAATTGCAGCCGTTCGCCGTGGCCTCGTTCAAGCGTCTCGCGCCGATGATCGACTATTTGTGCGCGGCCCTTGAGTTGGAGTTTTGACCCTCACGCCCTGGCAAAGTCGAACGCCAGCACGTCGCGGATTTCGTCCGTGCCCATCATCGCCATCAACAGGCGCTCAATGCCGAGCGCGACACCGGCACATTCGGGTATTCCGTTTTCGAGCGCGACCAGCAGATTTTCGTCCAGTGGCAGTTCGGGCAAGCCACGCTCACGGCGCCGCACGTTGTCTCGAACGAAGCGCGCGCGTTGCTCGTCCGCGTCGGTCAATTCGTGGTAACCGTTCGCGAGTTCCTGCGTGCCGACGTAGAGCTCGAAGCGCTCCGCGACTGGCGGATCACCCGGGCGAATTTTTGCCAGCGCGCATTGTGTGGCCGGATAATCGAACACCACGCTGATTCGATCATCGGGGAACTCGGGCTGGATGCGGTGCGTCAGCAGCAGGTCGAACCAATCATCGCGCGCCAGGCCCGACGGATCGACGCGGACGTTACCGAGTGCGGCACGCAAATCCAACTCGCTTGCCACGAACGGATCGATTCCAATCGCATCGCGAAAGAGGTCGCGATAGGAAGTCGAATGCACGTCGGCCGCCTTCCCGGCAAGCGCCAGCGCAGCCTGCACCAGTTCGACGGATTCGTCCGCCACAAACCGATGATTACGGCCGACGCGATACCACTCCAGCATCGTGAATTCGGGATTGTGCCGGTGCCCAACTTCGCCGTCGCGGAAGACACGCCCTAGTTCGTAGTTATCGCCTATGCCCATCGCGAGCAGGCGCTTTTGCGCGAACTCAGATGAGGTACGCAACCAGCGCTCGCGCGATCCCGAATCGATGTGACCGGAAAATCGCGTCGCGAAGCTGGCGATGTTCGGCTCGGTGTTGGCCGCGGCAGACAGTACCGGTGTCTCGACCTCCAACACCCCGCGCGCGGCGAAGAACTCGCGGATCAGGGCGTACAGGCGCGCGCGCAACGCCAACGCTGCGCGCAGGGATTCACTCGTGCCCACGCAGGAATTCCAGCAGCAGCGCCTCGTCCCACACTTTGATACCCAACTCATTTGCCTTGTCGAGCTTGGAACCGGCTTCGCTGCCGGCGACGACGAAACTCGTTTTTTTCGATACGCTACCGGCAACCTTCGCACCCAGTGCTTCGAGTTTTGCCTTGGCTTCATCGCGAGTGAGTGAAGCCAGCGTGCCCGTCAGCACCACGGTCTTGCCGACAAGCGGTCCCATTACTTCGCTCTGCGGTTCGGATTCGTCCCACGCCACGCCCGCCGCGCGCAGTTGCGCGATCGCTTCGCGGTTGTGCTTCTCGGCGAAGAACGTGGCGATGTGCGCGGCCACGATCGGGCCGACATCGGGAACCCGCGTCAGTTCTTCCTCATTCGCCGCCATCAGGGCGTCGAGTCCGCCGAACCAGCGCGCGAGTACTTTCGCGGTGGATTCGCCGACGTCGGGAATGCCGAGCGAATACAGGAATCGATCCAGCGTCGTGCGCCGGCTTTGCGCGATCGCCGCAATCAGGTTCTCCGCCCACTTCGTGGCGATCTTGCCGGCCTTGACGGTTTCCGGCGTAGTGCCGTCGCGCTCATCCGCCCGGCGCTTCATCTCGAGCAAATCGTCGAGCGTGAGTTTGTACAAATCCGCCACCGAGTGGACATAGCCCAGGTCGCACATGTCCTCGATGTAACGTTCGCCGAGGCCGTCGATGTCCATCGCGCGGCGCGAGGCGAAATGGAAGATCGTCTGCACGCGTTGGGCGGCACAGCTCAATCCGCCGGAGCAGCGCGCGACGACTTCGCCTTCGTCGCGCACGATGGCGGAACCGCATACCGGGCAACGCGCCGGCATCTTCCACGACCGCGTGTGCGCCGGCCGCTTGTCCATGACCACGGAAACGACTTCCGGGATCACGTCGCCGGCACGGCGCACGATCACCGAGTCGCCGATGCGCACGTCAAGGCGCGCGACCTGGTCGGCGTTGTGCAGGGTCGCGTTGGTCACGGTGACGCCGCCCACGAACACGGGCTTGAGCCGTGCCGTCGGCGTGGCCGCGCCGGTGCGGCCGATCTGGATGTCGATCGCCTCGACCGTGGTCGTCTGTTCCTGCGCAGGGAACTTGTGCGCAATCGCCCAGCGCGGCGTGCGCCCGACGAAGCCAAGCTCGGCCTGCACGGCGAGGTCGTCGACCTTGTACACGACGCCATCGATGTCGAACGGCAGCGCGTCGCGCCGGCTACCGATGCGGTGGAAATACTTCAGGCAGCCGGCCACGCCGTCGGCAACGCCAACCAGGTCGCTGACCGGAAAGCCCAATTCGCGCAAGCGGCGCAACGTCGCCGAATGCGTCGCCGGCAAGTCGAATCCCTCGACGGCGCCGACCGCGTAGGCGTAGAACGCCAGCGGGCGGCGCGCCGTGATGCGCGGATCAAGCTGGCGCAGGGAGCCCGCCGCCGCGTTGCGCGGATTGACCAGGGGCTTGATCTTGCCGCCGGAAGCGCGCGCCGCCGCGTTGTACTTCTCGAAGCCGGCACGCGGCATGTACACCTCGCCGCGCACTTCGAGCACGCGTGGCGCAGCGCTTCCGCGCAAGCGCAGCGGAATGGATTTCACCGTGCGAAGGTTGGCGGTCACGTCCTCGCCGGTCTCGCCGTCGCCGCGCGTGGCGCCGCGCACGAACACGCCATCCTCGTAACGCAAACTGATGGCGAGGCCATCGAACTTCGGTTCCACCGAGAACACGATGCCGTTGCGGCCGGTCCGTTCGACGATGCGGCGCGAAAAATCCTCGACTTCCGCGTCGCTGAACGCGTTGGCCAGCGACAGCATCGGAATCGCGTGCCGCACTTGCGCGAATTCGCGCGACGGCGCGGCGCCCACCCGCTGGGTCGGCGAATCGGGCGTGCGCAGTTGCGGATGGGCGGCTTCGATCGAATCCAGCTCCTGCAGCAGCGCGTCGTACTCCGCGTCCGGGATGTTCGGCTCGTCGAGCACGTGGTAGCGGTAATTGGCGTCGGCCAGACGCGCGCGCAATACGGCGGCACGCTCGGCGAAGTTGGCATGGGTCGGCGTCATCGGCGCAGTTTACCCGCTGGCGCGCTATGCTTGCGCATCGCATCGAGGATTCCAGCATGGCCAAATCCAAGTGGGCGGCGTTTCCACATCCGGACAAGGCATTTGATTACGCCGGCGACAAGTTGGCCAAGTCCTGGAAGGCCTTGCACGCCGGTGATCTGGAAGCATTTCCGGACGAAAAACACGTCGCGAAACTGCTCAAGGCGAATCCAGGACTGGGCAAGGACGCGACCAAAATCGCCACGCAATTGCAGGGCGCCTGGCGCGCATTCCATCGCGGCGATTTCCAGGAAGCCCACGATACGGGAATGTCGCTCAAGGCGCTGGGCGCCTCGGTCGCAATCAAGGCCGGCGGCATCCATGCGTCCTACCTGCTCAAGTCCGAAAAGGACAAGCTGGCACGTTACTCCGCGTTGGCCGAACTTGCCGAAGACGCCGTGTCTTCACTGCCGGATGAAGCGAACAGCCATTACCGCCGCGCTTTTGCGCTCGGCCGCTACAGCCAGAGCCTGTCGATCGCGCAGGCGCTGGCGCAGGGCATCGCGGGCAAGGTGAAGTCCTCGCTCGACGCCGCGCTCGCGCTCGCACCGAAACACGCCGAAGCGCGCACCGCACTCGGCCTTTATCACGCCGAGATCGTCGGCAAGGTCGGCGGCATGCTGGCCAAGTTCACCTACGGCGCGAGCGCAGCCGAGGCGGAAAAGCAACTCAAGGAAGCGCTCAAGCTCACGCCGGACTCGCCCATCGCCTGGATCGAATACGGCAATGCGCAACTGCTGCTGCACGGCGCCAGGGGCGAAGACGATGCGGCAGCAGCCTTCGCCAAGGCGGCCAGGCTCAAGCCACGCGATGCGATGGAGCGCCTCGATGCGGAATGGGCGAAGGCTCAGCTCGCATAAAGCCGGCACCGGTATAGTGTTCGGCAGATGGACGCTCCAATCGCCGCGACAGATCCGGATATCGCCACCGCGCCGGTACTGGATGCGCCCGCCAAGCGCGCCCTGCTCTGGCTGGTCGCGTTCTCGTTCTTCATGCAGATGCTCGACTCGACGATCGTCAACACGGCGACGCCGAGCATTGCGGACGGCATGGGCATCGCGCCGCTCGACCTGCGCACCGCGCTGACCAGCTACACGCTGGCGCTGGCCGTTTTCATCCCATTGAGTTCCTGGCTCGCCGACCGCCGCGGCACGCGCGAGATCTTCTGGTGGGCGATCCTGGTCTTCACGCTCGGCTCGCTGGCCTGTGGGCTGGCGCAAAGCCTGTGGATGCTGGTCGCTGCGCGCGTAGTGCAAGGCTTCGGCGGCGCGATGATGATGCCGGTCGGGCGCCTGGCGCTGGTGCGCGCGTTCGACAAATCTGAATTCGTCCAGGCGATGGCGGTGGCGACAATTCCGGGTCTGATCGGACCTGCTGTCGGCCCGCTGCTGGGTGGATATTTCGCCATGTACCTGTCGTGGCGGATGATTTTTTTCGTCAACATCCCGTTCGGCATCATCGGCCTGTATCTCGCGCGCCGTGCCATGCCGGATTATCGCGGTGAGCGCGCGCCGCTCGACCTCGCCGGATTCTTGTTGTTCGCGCTCGGTGCCGGCGGATTGTCGTGGTCGCTGGAACAACTGAGCGAAGCCGTCTACGCGCAAGGATTCGTGTTCGGCATTGCCGCGATCGTCGCGCTGGCGTTGTACTGGCGACGTGGCACGCGCGTGGCCGCCCCGATCGTGGACCTGCGCCTGCTGCGCATCCGCAGCTTCCGCATCGCATTCAACGGCGGTTTCGCCACGCGCCTTGGCGTGGGTGGCATCTCGTTCCTGCTCACCTTGCTCTTTCAGGTCGGCTTCGGCTACTCGCCGATCATGGCCGGCCTGCTGCAGATACCGCAGGCGTTGGCCATGCTGCTGATGCGCTTTTTCGTCGGGCCGATTCTCAAATACCAGGGCTATCGCCTTGTCCTGCTCTGGAACACCGCGCTTGCGGGACTGCTGGTGATGGCGTTCGCGATGATCGGCCAAGCGACGCCAATCTGGCTGATCTGCGTGCAGGTGTTCGTCTACGGGTTCGTGATGTCGCTGCAGTACACGGCAATGAACACGCTCGGATTCATCGATCTCGCGCCCGCGCAGGCGAGCATGGGTTCGAGCATGACCAGCACCGTGCAGAATCTCTCATCCAGCTTCGGCATCGCCTTCGCCTCGCTGCTGATGGCGCTGTACATCGGCGCTGGCCCGCACGACGGAGAAAATTACATCGCCGCGTTCCGCGTCACCATGTTGATCCTCGGCGGCGTGACGGTGTTGTCGGCATTGATCTTTGTGCGCCTGCCGCGCAAGACGCCGTAGCAGTCATTACACGCGGGCAAAACGCTCCAGCGTCGCCGCCGCGTCGCCGGCGGCGATGTCGTCGGACCAATCCTCCATCATCGTGATCAGCGCGAGTTTTTCGAACTCGCGCACGAAGCGCTGCACGATCGGCTCGGGATCGGGCACGCGTTTGCCGTCGGCGATCAGGCCGAAATGCACGCGACCGTTGTAGGACAAGATCGAAAGGCCCATGCCGACGCTGCCGTTCTGCGGCACCCAGAACATGAGTTCCTTCACCTCGCAGCCGGCCAGGTACAAGGGCATCTGCGGGCCGGGCACATTGGTCGCGACGGTCGTCGCCTTGCGGCTGAACAGTTCCAGGGCCATGCGCTGCAGTGCGACCGGTGCCATGCCGACCGCGGCAAGCAGGCCGAAGGTGAGCGCGGCTTGCTTGCTGCGCTTGAGCGCACGCATGGAAGCGGCCACGCATTCGAGACGGCGCAACGGATTGGCCTCGCCCACCGGCAGATCCAGGAACACGAGGCCGAAATGGTTGCCGAGCTTCTTGGCGTGTTCGAGCGGGCGCAGCGTTACCGGCACCGTGGCACGAATGGTGATGCCATCGACTTTCTCGCCGATGGCGAGAAGGTAGCTGCGCAAGGCTCCCGCCGCACAGGCGAGCAACAGGTCGTTTACCGTGCAGCGCAGGATGCGGCTGACCGCCTTGGCGTCGGCCAGCGGCAGCGGATCGGCCCAGGCGCAGCGCTTTCGCGCGCCGAGCGCACCCTTCTTGAATCGTGTCGGCGGATCGTCGCTCAGGTTCAGGGCTATCGCCAATTCGCGCGCGATCTCGGACCCTTCGCGCGCCATCGCGGCGGCCAGCGCCGGATGGCGCAGGAACTCAGCGCCCTTTTCCAGGGCCAGTTCGCCGAGCGCGAGCGCCTTTCCCAGGCCCGCGCGCGTGGGCGCGAGCAGGCGCGATACGACGCCACCCTGGTCGCGTTTTAGCCAGGCCTTGGCCAGCGGCGCGCGGCGCGTGGGCTTGGACGCCGCGTCGGTGAGCGAAAGCATCACCTGCACCAGGGCCAGCCCATCGGCGTAACAATGGTGGATGCGCGCGACCACGGAGCTACCACCGTCGTATTTCTCGATCAGATGGAATTGCCACAGCGGATGCGTGTGATCAAGCGGCGTGGAAGCCAGCTCGCTGACGAAAGCCTCGAGTTCAGGTTTGCCGGCTTTTCCGGAAAGAGCGGCCAGGCGCACATGCCAGTCGAGGTCGAAATCCGCGTCGGTTTCCCAGGTCGCCGCGGTACCGCTGTCGACGGCCTTCTGGCGAAAGCGCGGATAAGCGAGGAAGCGTTCGGCGATGACGCGCTTGAGTTTGGTCCGGGACATGCGCCGGCCGAAAACCATCAAGCCCGTGATCATCATCAGGTTGGTCGGGCTTTCCATGCGCAACCAGGCCGTGTCGACCTTCGACATCGGTTCCCGAATCACCGAGGCTGGTTTGGCCATGCCGAATTCCCGTGCCGTCCGCTATCGGGTAGCATCGGGCGAACCAGGGAAAAAGGCAATCCGCATGGATCATGGCAGCGCCATCCTGCTCAGCCTGTTCATCGTCTTCGTCGCCGCCCAGATCGGCGCGGAGGTCGCGCAGCGCCTGAAACTGCCCGGCGTGGTCGGCGAGATCGCCATCGGCTGCGTGGTCGGGCCTTCGCTGTTGGGCTGGGTACAGCCATCCGAAGCACTGGACGTGCTAGCCGAAATCGGCGTCGTGCTACTGCTGTTTTCGGTCGGGCTGGAAACGCGGCTGGCCGAGATGAAGCGCGTCGGCCGCAGCGCTTTTCTGGTCGGCGTGCTCGGCGTGATCGTGCCGTTCGCGCTCGGCTCGCTGTGGGCGCACGGTTCCGGATTCGACTGGGCCAAGTCGCTCTTCGTTGCCGCCGCCTTCGTCGCCACCTCGGCCGGAATCACCGCGCGCGTGCTGCAGGAACTCGGCGCCCTGCAACGCGAGGAAGCGCGCGTGATCCTCGGCGCGGCGGTGATCGACGACATCCTGGCGATGCTCCTGCTCGGCATTGTCACCGCGCTGCAGTCGGGCGAGGGATTGCGCCTGTCGCACCTGGCCGTCGTTCTCGCCGAGGCCGTGGGTTTCGTCGTCGTGATCGGCTTTGTCGGCACGCGCGTGATGCGGCGTGCCTCGAACCTGCTGGACGCGCCGATCAATCCCCTGTCGCCATTCAGCATCGTGCTGGCCTTGTGCCTCGGGCTCGCGTTCCTGTCCACGCAATTCGGGCTCGCCGCGATCATCGGCGCGTTCCTCGCCGGCATGGCCGCCTCGGAAACCCGCCAGCGCGAAACGCTGGAGCACCAGACCCAGCCGTTGCTCGCACTGCTGACGCCGTTTTTTTTCGTGATGACCGGGACCAGGGTGGAATTGGCGCAACTGGGCAATGTCGATGCCTTGCTCGCGCTGGCTGCGATCACCGCGATCGCCATCGTGTCGAAACTGATCGGCGGCTGGCTCGGTGCGCTGAGCCTGGGCAAACGCGGTGCGCTGATCGTCGGCGTCGGCATGGTCCCGCGCGGCGAGGTCGGCGTGGTCGTGGCCAGTCTCGGCCTCGCCGCCGGCGTGTTTCCTCCACGCACCTACGCGCTGATCGTGGCGATGTCGCTGCTGACCTCGATCGTCACGCCACCTGTGCTGGCCTTGCTGTTGCGCCGGCAGGCGAGCCGTTAGACGAATTGCCACCGCCTAGCGCATTCCCGAATCGCACTCCAACTCCACTTCGGCCATTTCCCCGTCCCGCACGATCGTGTGCGCCGAGCCGCAGCGCGGCAACACGGCCGCACCCACGTCCACCTCGACCGAATATTCGCCGGCCGGCACAAACACGGAGAAGCGTC
>DATIVQ010000332.1:0-3978 GCA_035465735.1 Rudaea sp. | reverse complement strand
GCCAGCGGCGAATGGCAGGGCAAGGCCGGCGCTTATGCGATCCAGGGCCGTGCGGAGGCTTTCGTGGCGCGGCTTTCCGGCAGCTTTTCCGGGGTCATGGGATTGCCGCTGCACGAAACGGCGGGTTTGCTGCGACGCTTCGGCATCGTGGCGTGAACGCAGGCGTCGAAATGCGTCGACAACCCGGTCGCGCCCGGCTATAAACGATCTTAGAAAACATCTCCAAGTGGTTGTCGTGTCCGAAGAAATCCTCATCAATGTGACCCCGCGCGAAACCCGCGCCGCGGTGGTCGAAAATGGCGTGTTGCAGGAAGTGCTGATCGAGCGGGCCCTGCGACGCGGCTACGTCGGCAACATCTACAAGGGCCGCGTCAGCCGCGTCATGCCCGGCATGCAGGCGGCATTCGTCGAGATCGGCCTGGAGCGCGCGGCCTTCCTGCATGCCTCGGACATCCTGCGCGCTGTGCCGCCGCTGGCAGGCGACGGCCAAGATAGTGCCGTCGCGCCCCCCGCCCAACCCATCGTCGAACTTGTCCGCGAGGGTCAGGAAATCGTGGTGCAGGTGATCAAGGATCCGATCGGCAGCAAGGGCGCGCGCCTGACCACGAACCTGTCCGTGCCATCGCGTTACCTCGTGCTGCTGCCGCTGGCCAAGGCAATCGGTGTGTCGGTGCGCATAGAGGACGAAACCGAGCGCATGCGCCTGAAGGAAATCCTGCAGACGCGCGCCGCGGAAACCGGTCATGGGTACATCGTGCGCACGAACGCGGAAGGGCAAGGCGCCGAGGCGCTGGCCGAGGACGTGGCCTACCTGACCAAACTGTGGCAATCGCTGCAGGAAGGAATCGGGCGCACCCGCGCCGGCGAGCGCGTGTACGAGGATTTGTCGCTGCCGCTGCGCGCGTTGCGAGACCTGATGCGCCGCGATGTGGAAAAGGTGCGCGTGGATTCACGCGAGACGCTCGAGCGCATGTTGCGTTTCGCCGGTCAGTTCATGCCGGAACTCGCCGAACGCATCGAACATTATCCTGGCGAGCGCCCGATCTTCGACCTGTACGGCGTCGAGGACGAGATTCAGCGCGCGCTCAAGAAACAGGTGCCATTGAAGTCCGGCGGCTATCTGGTCGTCGACCAGACCGAAGCCATGACCACCATCGACGTCAACACCGGCGCGTTCCTGGGTCACCGCAACCTCGAGGAAACCGTGTACAGGACCAACCTCGAAGCGGCGCAGGCGGCCGCGCGCCAACTGCGTCTGCGTAATCTGGGCGGCATCATCATCATCGACTTCATCGACATGGTCGACGAAGAGCACAAGCGTCAGGTGCTGCGCACGCTGGAAAAGTCCCTCGCGCACGATCATGCCAAGACCACTGTGTACGAGATGACCAATCTGGGCCTCGTGCAGATGACGCGCAAGCGCACCGTGGAGAGTCTCGAACGCCAGCTGTGCGAGCCGTGTCCCGCCTGCGACGGCCGCGGTAACATCAAGACCGCCGAGACCGTCACCTACGAAATATTCCGCGAGATCACGCGCGCGGTGCGCCAATTCGAGGCGAAGAAACTGCTCGTGCTGGCGGCGCCGAAAGTTGTCGCGCGCATCCTCGACGAAGAATCGGCGGCGGTCGCCGAACTCGAAGAATTCATCGGCAAGACCATCCGCTTCCAGCCCGAGGAACATTACGCGCAGGAACAGTACGATGTGGTACTGCTGTAGGTGGCCGTGATGTGGAAACGTCACATCCGCCGCGCACGCCTGTGGCTGCAGGCGCTGTTCGCGTCAGTCGTCATCGTGCTCGCGCTCGGTGTGGGACTGGCGCAGATCGCGCTGCCGTGGATCGCCAGCCATCCGCAACGCATCGCCGCTTTCCTGAGCGATCGCCTGCACCGCGCGGTGACATTGGACGGCGTGACCGGCCGGTGGGAACGCGACGGCCCGCTGTTGGTGCTGCGGGGCGTGCACATTGCCGGCAGCGATGCGAAAGCGCCTGGAAGCACAATTCAGCAAGCCGAATTGAAAATCAATTTCTTTTCGGCGTTGCGCCGCAACCAGGCCTGGAACGAATTCCGCCTGGTCGGCTTGAACCTGCAACTGGCGCGCGATGCCGAGGGGCAGTGGCAATTGAGCGGCATCGACGCGGGCAGCCAGGCCGCCGGTGACCCCAGGGATTCGCTGCTGTTTTCGCTCGGCGCGCTGGTGCTGCGCGACTTGCGCCTGACTGTGCAGGGCGCTGCTGGCGCCAAACCCATAACCCTGAGCGCCGACGAGGTGCGCCTGGTGAATTCCGGTAGCACGCATCGCGTGCTCGCGAGGGTTCGCTGCGCGGACGCGCAAGCGCCGATCGATGCCGTCGTCGACTACGACAGCGCCACGCGCGACGGTGAGTTGTACCTCGGCGGCGCGGCGCTCGACCTGGGTGCGGTCACGCACGGCTACGCCTGGCAGGGTATGCAGGTCGAACACGGAAGCGGGCGCGTGCAGCTCTGGGGTTGGTGGCAACGCGATCGCCTGCAGCGTGCGCGCATCGAGACGGATTTGGCCAACGTGGTGCTGACCACGTCGGTGCCGATCGCGCTCGATGCCAAACGCACCATCGTGCCGCGCGTCGGTTTCGACCGCATCGCCTTCGGTGCGCGCTGGCAGCGCGACGCCTCGGGCTGGGACGCGGACGTGGCCGACCTCGTCCTCGCGCGGCAGGGCGCCGTCGCCGTACCGGCGCGCATCCACGTGGAAAAGGCGCACGACCCGGCGTCGCCCGATCCGGCATGGACACTGCGCCTGGAGGACGCGAACCTGTCCGCGCCGGCAAGCGTGGCCATGCTCAGCGACGCCTTGCCGCCGTCATGGCGGCGCTGGACCTACATGGCCGATCCGGTCGGCACGCTGCGCCATGTGCAGCTGCGTTTCGCGGGCGCGCAGGATTTCGATGTCGCCGCCGATGTCGATGCGCTGGCCATGCACGCGGTTGGCGCGATCCCCGGCTTTACCAGCCTCAGCGGCAGCCTCCTTGGCGACGCGGATGGTCTCAATCTGCACCTGCCGCCGCACACGGCTTTCGGCGTGGACGAACCGCATGTGTTCCGGCAACCGCTGGAGTTTTCGGAATTCGCCGGCGACGTCGCCGCCTGGCACGGGGACGGCGGCTGGCGCATCGGCACCGACGCCCTGGATTTCAAAGGCGCCGGCTACGGCGGCCAGCTGCGTGGCAGCGTGCAGCTGCACGATGACGGTTCACGCCCTGCGCTGGATTTGTATGCAGCGGTCAACCACGCCGAGGTGCCGGTGGCGAAATTGTTCTGGCCAATCAACATCATGCCGCCGGATGCGGTGACGTGGCTGGATCGTGCGCTGGTGTCGGGCGGCGTTACCGACGGGCGCGCGGTGTTCCATGGCGACCTTGCCGACTGGCCGTTCACCAATTTCGCCGGTCGTTTCGAAGCGCGCGCCGAAATCAACGACACCAAGCTGATTTATTTGCCGGATTGGCCGGCTGCCGAACACGTGCACGCCGTCGCCGATTTCGTCAACAACGGCCTGCGCGTGGATGCGGACGCGGCGCAGTCGCTGGGCAACATGATCGACCGCGCGAGTGCGGTCATCACCGATCTCGGCGAAGCGGTGCTGGAGCTGGACGTATCGGGAGCAGGCGGCGGCAAGAACCTGCTCGACTTCATCAAGGACACACCGATCGGCGCGCGCTACGCCGCGCAACTGCTCGGCGTCGCCGTGGGTGGCAGCGGCAAGGTGAAATTCCATCTGCACCTGCCGGTGAAGCAGGCCGAGCAACTCAATCTTTCCGGCAGCGTGGCCTTGTCGAAGGCCGACCTCATCGATGCGCAGTACGCGTTGCGCCTGCAGCAAGCCAACGGCACGCTCCGGTTTTCGCAAGCCGGATTCGACACCGGCGACCTGCCGGTAACACGCGACGGCAAGCCGGCCATGTTCCGTCTCGCCGTCGGCGGCTTCGCGGCCGACAA
>DATIVQ010000331.1:0-2761 GCA_035465735.1 Rudaea sp. | reverse complement strand
GCATCACAAGCGTGGTGGATGAGGCGGAGTTCGATGCCGAGCGGTGGTACCACATCCTGCAGGACGAGCGGGTGACGGTGTGGTACACCGCGCCCACCGCCATCCGGATGCTCATGAAGGCGGGCGCGGAGCTGGCCCGGTCGTTCGATCTCAGCCACCTGCGCTTCATCGCCAGCGTGGGCGAGCCGCTCAACCCGGAGGCCGTCTGGTGGGGGCTGGAGGCACTGGGCCTGCCCATCCACGACAACTGGTGGCAGACCGAGACCGGCGGCATCATGATCGCGAATTACGCCTCGATGGACATCAAACCGGGCTCGATGGGCCGACCGCTGCCCGGCATCGAAGCGGCCATCGTTCGGCGCGCCGGCGACGGCATCGAAATCGTTGACGCGCCCGATGAGCAGGGCGAACTCGCTTTGCGCCCCGGCTGGCCGGCGATGTTTCGCGGTTACCTGCACGAGGAGGAGCGCTATCGCCGGTGCTTCGTCGACGGCTGGTACCTGAGCGGCGATTTGGCCCGACGCGATGCGGACGGCTACTACTGGTTCGTCGGCCGCGCGGACGACGTGATCAAGTCGGCCGGCCATCTGATCGGGCCTTTCGAAGTGGAAAGCGTGCTGCTCGAACACCGCGCGGTCGCCGAAGCCGGCGTGATCGGCGTTCCGGATCCCGTCGCGCTCGAGGCCGTGAAGGCTTTCGTCGCGTTGAAACCAGGCTACGAGCCGAGCGAAGCGCTGCGCAAGGAACTGCTCGGCCATGCGCGCAAGCGGCTCGGTCCGGCGGTGGCGCCGCGCGAGATCGAATTCCGCGCGAATCTGCCCAAGACACGTTCCGGCAAGATCATGCGGCGTCTGCTGAAGGCACGCGAACTCGGTTTGCCGGAAGGCGACCTGTCGACGCTCGAGAGCGACTCGTGAACGAACTTGCACAGCGCAAGGTGAGGGTTTCGCACGAGCATGCGCGCGAGTTGCTGCGCCAGATGATCCTGATCCGGCGCTTCGAGCAGAAATGCGCCGAACTCTACGGCGTGGAAAAGATTCGCGGATTCCTGCATCTTTACGATGGCGAGGAGGCCAACGCGGTTGGCGTCGTGCAGGCGCTGACTGCGGAGGACGCCGTTATCGCGACCTACCGCGAGCACGGGCATGCACTGGCGCGTGGTTTGCCCCCCAACGCCGTGATGGCGGAGCTGTTCGGCAAGGCGACGGGTTGCAGCCGCGGTCGCGGCGGTTCGATGCACGTGTTCGACGCGAGCAGGCGTTTCTACGGCGGCAACGCGATCGTCGGCGGCGCACTGCCGCTTGCGGTCGGCCTCGCGCTGGCCGACAGGATGCGCGGCCTCGCGCGCGTCACCTGCTGCTTCTTCGGCGAAGGCGCGGCGGCCGAAGGCGAATTCCACGAATCGATGAACCTGGCGGCACTGTGGAAGCTGCCGGTGCTGTTCGTCTGCGAGAACAATCGCTATGCGATGGGTACCGCGATCGAGCGTTCCGAGTCGGTGATCGACATCCGGCGCCACGCCGAGTCCTATGGCATCGCCGCCGAAGTCGTCGACGGCATGAACGTCATCGACGTGGAAGTCGCCGCACGCCGCGCCGCGCAGGCTGTGCGCGAAGGTCGCGGCCCGCAGTTCCTCGAAAACCGCACCTACCGGTTCCGCGCGCACTCGATGTTCGATGCCGAACTGTATCGCGACAAGGCCGAAATCGAGCAATGGAAGCAACATTGTCCGATCAAGAGCTTCAGCGAATGGACGCTGGCGACCGGCACGCTGCATGCGGCCGACCTCGATGCGATCGAATCGGAGGTGGCGAGCACGATCGATGCCGCCGTCGCCTTCGCCGAAGCGTCGCCGTGGGAGCCTTCCGCAGACTTGCTGCGCGATGTCTACACGCTGAAATCCGCCATGGGTACTTCGCAATGAGCACGATGCGCCGGCTGTCCTATCGCGAGGGTGTACGTGAAGCGCTGCGCGAAGCGCTGTCGCGCGACCCGCGCGTATTCCTGATGGGCGAAGACGTCGGCCGCTACGGCGGCTCGTACGCGTGCTCGAAAGGCCTGCTGGCCGAATTCGGCGAGGAGAGGATTCGTGACACGCCGCTGTCGGAATCCGGTTTCGTCGGCGCCGGCATCGGCGCGGCGCTGAATGGCATGCGCCCGATCGTGGAGGTGATGACGGTGAACTTCAGTCTGCTCGCGCTCGACCAGATCGTGAACAATGCCGCCACGCTGCGCCACATGTCCGGCGGGCAGGTGTCGGTGCCGGTTGTCATCCGCATGGCTACCGGCGCGGGACGCCAGCTCGCCGCGCAGCATTCGCACAGCTTGGAGTGCTGGTACGCGCACGTGCCCGGCATTCGCGTCGTGGCGCCGGCGACCGTGGCCGACGCGCGCGGCATGCTCGCCACCGCACTGGCCGATCCGGACCCGGTCGTGATCTTCGAACACGCCACGCTGTACAACGACGAAGGCGAGGTGCCGGCCGAAGGCGATCTCGCGGTGGACATCGAGCGCGCGGCAATCCGGCGGCCAGGTCGAGATGCCACGCTCGTGAGCTACGGCGGCAGCCTGAAGAAGACCTTGGCGGCAGCGGAAACGCTCGCGGCGGCGGGCACGCAGTGCGAGGTGATCGACCTGCGCACGCTGCGCCCGCTGGACATGCCGACGATCATCGCCTCGGTACGCAAGACACATCGCGTGGTGATCGTCGACGAAGGCTGGCGGTCCGGCAGCATCGCCGGCGAGATCGCGGCGCAGATCG
>DATIVQ010000330.1:0-3241 GCA_035465735.1 Rudaea sp. | reverse complement strand
CTGGGCGGCGGCATCAATGGCGGTCGCGTCGCCGGCGAACAAGTGAAAGTCGATCAGTCGAGCTTGTTGCAGAACCGCGATTTCCCGGTGCTCAACGACTATCGCGGCCTGCTCGGCGGCATTTTCGCGCGGCTGTGGGGTCTGAATGCCGCGCAACTGGAGCATGTGTTTCCGCAAACCAAGGCAGAAGATTTGCGCCTGGTTTGAGCAGCATGCCGTCGCATACCGGATCAGTGCGAGTATCCTTGCAATCAACGCAAGGAGCCTGAGCATGACCCGCCGCATCGCCTCGTCCGAAGGCATCGAGGCCTACGTCTGGGCGCATTCGCGCGAGGACGAAGTGGCCGCACGCCTGCGCGAGGAAACCGCGAAATTGCCGCAGGCCGGCATGCAGATCGGCCCCGACCAGGCGGCGTTCCTCGCCCTGCTCGTGCGCGCGATCGACGCCAGACGCTGCATCGAGATCGGCACATTCACCGGCATGAGCGCATTGGCGGTCGCGTCCGCCTTGCCGGACGACGGCAAGCTCGTGTGCTGCGATATCAGCGTGGAATGGACGTCCATCGCGCGACGCTACTGGAGTGAAGCCGGCGTCGCGGGACGCATCGACCTGCGTCTGGCACCCGCGCTCGACACCTTGCGCGATCTGGCAGCAACGCAGCGCGGCCTGTTCGACTTCGCCTTCATCGACGCGGACAAGGCCCGCTACGACGCCTATTACGAAGCCTGCCTGGAACTGCTGCGACCCGGCGGACTCGTGGCGCTCGACAACATGTTGTGGTCGGGGCGCGTCGTTGATGCCGGCGTGCACGACGCCGACACCGACGCGATCCGTGCGCTGAATGCGAAGATCCACGCCGACCGACGTGTCGACACGACGCTGCTCACGCTCGGCGATGGCGTCATGCTCGCCCGGAAACGCTAGGCCCTATTTCCTCGGCCTCGCCGGTAGTTTGGCTGGGTCGAATCCGCCGACTTCGAATTCGGCGCTGAATTCGCCGGCTCCCTTTACGTTCACGCCGATGGCGATGGTCTTCGCTTTTTCCAACCTCGCGATAAAGCCCTTGTCGTCATCGATGAACAGGGCCGGTTCGCCGGTCGGCGGAATCGTCGCCTTCATGTGTTGCACCCTGGCGCCGTCGAAGCTCACCGGCAACGTCGCGCAACCGCCCTTGCAGTCGAACGTGGCGCTGTCGAGCAGCAGGTAGACGCTTTGGCCCCATTTCGGATGCTGGCGCAGCACCAGGCGCAGGCGCGCGTTCGCGAGCTTCAGCGGCTCTTTCGTCGCGATCGCGGCGGCATACTGCGTGCCGCCATCTTCGGCCGTGGCGGTGTAGGCCCACAGACGCGCGAGGCGATGCGAGTCGGCAATGGCGGCGGATTTCGCCCGCGTCTCGGCGATGGTCTGCTGCACGCGCTGTGCCGTTTGCGTACCCGGATACTTGCCGAGGATCTCGTCGCCGAGCGACGTGGCGACATCCCAGCTGCCGCTCTGGCGCATCTGGTCGTACAAAGCGCCTTCCTTCTCGGCCCGCGCCTCGGCGGCGGCTTTCGCGGCGACGGCGGGATCGGGCGGCGGCGCATTTTCGCCAGAACAGGCGGCGAGTATCAGTCCGAAGACAACGACAACGACACGTTGAAATTGCATGGCGAAAATCCGGCAACGGGTAACTTGCCAAGATACCCGATTCGGCAATCACGCGCAGGGATCGCGGCCCAGATTCTTGTCGTAGGTTGATATCTGTTCGTCGAATTCGTGTCCGCTGCGACCGATGGAACCGGCGCGGCGCATCTGTGCGCAGGCGTCCTCGCGCGGCACGGGATGGCCGGACACGCTCACCGCAGTCTTGCCGCGCCCGCGGCCGGCACCGCCTTCCGCCGCCAACGAGCGCGGGCAGGCGCCGATGCGGTAGAACACGCGGCCGTCGCTGGCGCGACACTCATAGGCTGTTGCATGCGCAGTGCGCGCTTGCGAACGCGGCCCGCGATAGCTCGCGCGTTGGGCATGGGGTGTGACCGCGTACTGCGGCGATGGCGTGTAGACCGGCGCCCGGGCGATTTCGATTTCGCTTTGCGCCTGCACGTCGGCGCACGCTCGATCCTGATACGCGACCGCGCCAGCCGCATCCACGCACTTGTAGACCGAACCGGCGCGCACGTCGAACGCGAGGCCCAGCACGAACAATCCCGCCAGCCGTTCGTACCAGCGCATGCTGCGCCCGCTCGCTACGTATCGTTCGTGATGCATGATCGGCCTCCGTTGGGTGGCTCCCATCATCGCGACGAAAGCAACACGCCGGCATCGGCAACCGTCGCGCTGGCGTGTAGGAAATCGACTACGCGGCGCGCACAATTCGCGAATGGAGATTTCCATGCGCAAGATCGTCCACATCGACATGGACGCCTTCTACGCCAGCGTCGAGCAGCGCGACGACACCAAGCTGCGCGGCAGGCCCGTGGTGGTGGCCTGGCGCGGCGCGCGGTCGGTGGTGTGCGCGGCGTCCTACGAGGCGCGCCGCTTCGGCGTGCGCTCGGCGATGCCGGCGGTGCGAGCCGAGCGCCTGTGTCCGCACGCGGTGTTTGTGCCGCCCGATTTCAGCCGCTATCGTGCGGTGTCGAAGCAGGTGCGCGAGATTTTCCTGCGCCATACCGAACTCGTCGAGCCACTGTCGCTGGACGAGGCGTATCTGGATGTCACGGCGCCAAAATCTGGACTCGCCTCGGCCACCGCCGTGGCCAAATCCATCCGCGCTGCGATCGCGCAGGAAACCGCGCTCACCGCTTCAGCAGGCGTCGCGCCAAACAAGTTCCTCGCCAAGATCGCCTCGGACTGGCGCAAGCCGGATGGCCTGTTCGTGATCCGTCCGCACCTGGCCGAAGCCTTTCTCGCACCGCTGCCGGTGGCGAAAATTCCGGGCGTGGGCAAGGTCATGGACGCGCGGCTCGCCGCGCTGGGCATCCGCACCTGCGCAGACTTGCGCCTGCGCGACGTGCACGAACTGGAGCGCCAGTTCGGCCGCTACGGACGGCGCCTGCACGAACTTGCGCGCGGCATCGACGAGCGTCCGGTCGACCCTGATCAACCCGTGCAATCGATATCGACCGAGGACACGTTCGCACGCGACCTGCCGCTGCCCGCGCTCGAAGCGACGATCCGCGCGCTCGCGACGAAAACCTGGGCGGCCAGTCGCGACACCACGCGCATCGGCCGCACCGTGGTGCTCAAGCTCAAGACCGCGGA
>DATIVQ010000329.1:0-4964 GCA_035465735.1 Rudaea sp. | reverse complement strand
GGCAGCCATAAAGGTTGTCGAACTTGGATTTCGTGACGGAATCGTTGACGTTGATCGCCGGGACCAGGAGCTTGCCGGCTTCGAGCATCTGGTAAAGGCGATGCACGCCGGTGGTGGTTTCCTCGGAAACGCCCTTCCATTCCTTGACGACGCCGGCCCAGAAGCCCGGGCGCTCCTTGGCGACGCGCTTGAGCAGGTTCTTGATGACCTGTTCCTCGTGGTTGCCGGACGGCGTGTTGACCCAGTCGGAACCGTTTTCGAGCTCGTAGCCCTTGTGGATCAGAAGGGTCACGTCGCCGCCGTCGTCGACGACGAGCTGCGGACCTTTGTTGCCGGGGAAGCTCAGCGCGTCGAGCGTGCAGTCCCAGTATTGTTCCAGCGTCTCGCCCTTCCACGCGAACACGGGCGTGCCGGATGCGGCGATCGCGGCAGCGGCGTGATCCTGCGTCGAGAAGATGTTGCACGAGGCCCAGCGCACGTCGGCGCCGAGGTCGCGCAGCGTCTCGATCAGCACGGCGGTCTGGATCGTCATGTGCAGCGAGCCGGTCACGCGCACGCCCTTGAGCGGCTTGGCGGCGGCGTACTTCTTGCGGATCGACATCAGGCCGGGCATTTCCTGTTCGGCTATGTCGATTTCCTTGCGGCCCCAGTCGGCCAGGGACATGTCGGCGACCTTGAAGTCACCGCTGGTTTTGAGAACAGCGTTCATTGGCGTAGCTCCAGTTTTGTTGAGAAGTCCGCACACGGATGTGCGGGCTCTTGCGAGGGACTCGCATACTGGGCGCCGTTTCGGTTGATGGAACCCGAAAACCCGCCGAGCCTGATTTCGCGTCCGTATCGATCACGGCGGGAAAATGCAGCGCCCCTCGGCGGGGAGGGGCGCGTAGTATATCGCTTGTTCGCGATGAAAGGATGTAACAGGCTTTGCCCGCGGCTATCCGCCGCCATGACTTGTGGCCTTGTCCCGGCACGTTTGGCCCGCATATAGTTTCAACGTCCGTCGCCGGGAGCGCTTGATGGTTACCTTCATCCTCTGGCTGTTGCTGCTGATCTTCTGCTGGCCGCTGGCGCTGCTCGCGCTGATCCTGTATCCCCTGGTGTGGCTGATCCTACTGCCGTTCCGGCTCGTTGGCATCGCCGTGGAAGGCGTGTTCGCGTTCCTGCATGCGCTAATCATGCTGCCGGCGCGCGTCTTGCGCGGACGCTGAATTGCAAAGGGTCGCATGGCGGCCCGTCTTTCCGGAATGCTTCTTCGATGTGGCGCGCGAGATCGCGCGTCGGCCAGCGTTTCTACGGTTCGAAGAAGTACCGGGTCAGGTGGAAGAACACCGGTGCGGCAAAGCTCACCGAGTCGAGGCGGTCGAGCATGCCGCCATGGCCTTCGATCATCGCGCCCCAGTCCTTGGCGCCAATGCTGCGCTTGACCGCCGACAGCGCCAGCCCGCCGAGGAACCCGGCGACCACCACCACGGCCGCCATTGCGGCCGATTGCAACGGCGAGAACGGCGTGATCCACCACAGCGCCGTGCCGACGCCGACCGCGCTAAGGCCGCCGCCGACGAAGCCTTCCACCGTTTTGGACGGGCTTACGCTTGGCGCTATCTTGTGCCTGCCGAACAGCTTGCCGAACACGTATTGCAGCACGTCGCTCATCTGCACGATCGTGAGCATGTAGATCATCAACAGCAGGTTCTGGCCCGTGAAGCCCGGAATGCGCAGCAGCAGCAGCGCGGGTGCATAGCTGATGCAATACACCGTGATCATCAGGCCCCATTGCACCTTGGTCACGCGTTCGAGAAAGTGTTCGGTGTCGCCGGAAAACGCGGTCAGCACCGGCAGCAGCAGGAAGCCGTAGACCGGTAGGAAGATCGCGAACAGGTTGTACCAGTCGGCACCGATCAGCAGGTACTGGATCGGCAGCAGCACGTAGAAGCAGACGACCAGCGGCAGGTGGTCGCCACGGCTCGTCGGCGTCAGGGTGATGAATTCGCGCAGCGCGAACAGCGAAGCGATCGCGAACAACACGATCGTTGCGTCGCGGCCAAGAAAGAAGTTGACCGCGATGATCGCGACCATCACCCACCACGCGCGCACGCGCGCATTGAGATTGGCGATGGTCTCGCTGCCACCGCGCCGTTGCGCGCGCCGATGCAGCAGCCAGCCGATCAGCGAGGCCGCGCCGAGCAGTGCGAGGATGCCGCCGAACAACCAGAAGAATTTCTGTTGCATGCTCATGCGTAAACCCTTGAAGTCTTCATGCCAGATCCACCACCGCCTGTCGCGCGCGTTCGAGGAAGGCGTCCTTGGGCTCGCCGGCGATGCGCGCCAGCGGCGCGCCGAAGCGCACCGAGCAGGTCAGCGGCACCGGCAGCAGCGCGCCCTTGGGCATGCTGCGATACAGGTTGTCGAGATACACGGGCACGAGTTCGACTTCGGGAAAGCGCGCGGCGAGATGGTACAGACCGCTCTTGAACGGACTCGGCAGCGCCTGCGCGCGGCGTGTGCCTTCGGGAAAAAGGATCAACGATTCGCCGCGGCCGAGCGCCTCGCCGAGCGGCGCGAGCGGGTCGCCGTCGCGCTTGTCCGCGCTGCGCTCGATGAACAGCGCATTGAAACCCCGCGTTGCCAGGTATCCTTTGAAGCCGCCGCCGTGCCAGTAATCGGCCGCCGCGACCGGGCGCGTGCTCGCGCGCAGCGCCGCCGGCAACGCGCACCAGAGCGCGAGCGTATCCATGTGGCTGGTGTGGTTGGCATAGTAGATGCGCAGCGCGCTCGACGGCTGGCAGCCTATCCATCGCGGGTGCGCGCCGACCAGCACGCGCAGAACGAACGTCAGCGGATACGACAGCCACATGATCAGCGCGACCTCACTGTGAGCAAGTGCGCTTCGCGCGGCATCAGCGCTGCTCCGAGCGCAAGCGCGCGGCGATTGCGTGCGTGCGTGTGATGCAGGTCAGCAGCGAGCCCGCGGCGATGACGACCGATGCGGCCAGCAGCGCCCAACGCTGGTCGTGCCAGTACGTTTCGAGTGCGCCCAACAGGCAGGCGGCAGTGAGCACCGCCATGCGCTGCTGCTTGGCGAACGGGCCGCGGAAGTCCTGGGCAAAGCCGAGCGAACCGCCGAACACGCGCACATAGGCCGTCAGCGCGGCGAGCAGTGCGCCGAGCCAGCCCAGCCAGGGCCGGCCGCAGGCATAACCCGCCGCGACGATCAGCAGCGAATCGGCAATGCGGTCCGGAAACTCGTTGTAAAGCTTGCCGACCGGCGAGGCCTTGCCCCCCTCCATCGCGACCATGCCGTCGAGCAGATTGCAGAGCAGCCGCAGCTGTATGCAGAGCGCGGCGGCAACGAGCCGGGCCGGCGAGTGCCAACCGAGCACAAGCCCCGCGCCGGTGGCGGCAAAGACCACGCTGAGCGCGGAGATCTGGTTCGGCGTCACGGCGGAGCGTGCGAGCGCGGCCGCGGCGCGTCGCGCCCAGCCCGCGTCGCGCGCGGCGATCGGCCGTCGATTCGATTCGTCGATCATGCGGTACCCGTTCCTTTCGTGTTGAAACGAACAAACGCGCCCGATGCGGACATCGGCCGACTGCGGCTCGTACCCGTGCGGGAATCGGCGCTCGCCGCACACGGGCGTGCCGGCGGGCGTGCTTCGCGGAAGTTGCTAGGCTTCCAGTTCCTGCCAGCGCGCATAAGCCGCATCGAGTTCGGCCTGCAGCGCGGCCAGCTCTTGATTGGCAAGGGTGATTGTCCCGCCATCCTGCTTGAAGAACGCCGGATCGTGCATCGCCTGCGTGCGCGCGGCGATCACGTTTTCCAGCGTCTCGATGCGCGCCGGCAGCAGTTCCAGCTCGCGTGTGTCCTTGTAGCTCAGTTTCTTGCGCGGTGACGATGCGGAACGCGCTGCGGCGCTGTTCGGCTCCGGTCCGCGTTTGATGGCTTCGACCGGGCGTTCCGGCCGTCGCTGCCGCAGCCAGTCGCTGTAGCCGCCGACGAATTCGCCGACGCGCCCGTCGCCTTCGAGCACCAGAGTGCTGGTCACCACGTTGTCGATGAATTCGCGGTCATGCGAGACCAGCAGCAGGGTGCCGTGATAGCCGGCGAGCAGTTCCTCGAGCAGTTCGAGTGTCTCCACGTCGAGGTCGTTGGTCGGCTCGTCCATCACCAGCAGGTTCGACGGTTGCGCGAACAGTTTCGCCAGCAGCAGGCGGTTGCGTTCTCCGCCGGACAGGCGCGTGATCGGCGCGCGTGCGCGCTCGGGCGAGAACAGGAAATCCTGCAGGTAGCCGAGCACGTGCTTGCGCTGGCCGTCCAGCTCGATGTACTCGCGGCCTTCGGCGACGTTGTCGAGCGCGTTCCAGTCCTCGCGCAAGCTCGCGCGGTGCTGGTCGAAATAGGCAATCTGCAGGCCGGTGCCGAGTTCGATTTCGCCGCGTTGAGGTTTCAATTGCCCGAGCAACAACTTCAACAGCGTGCTTTTGCCGGAACCGTTCGGACCAAGGATACCGACGCGGTCGCCGCGCAGGATCGTGGTCGAGAAGCCGCGCAGGATGATCTTGCCGTCCCAGGCATAGTGCACGTCCTTCGCCTCGACGACCTTGCGGCCGGAGGCCTGCGCCGTCGCCAGCGTCATCCTCGCCGTGCCGGACTGCTCGCGCCGTTGCGCGCGCTCGCGGCGCATGGCCTGCAAGGCGCGCACGCGGCCTTCGTTGCGCGTGCGCCGCGCCTTGATGCCCTGGCGTATCCAGACTTCTTCCTGCGCCAGCTTCTTGTCGAACAGCGCGTTCGCCTGTTCCTGCGCGTGCAGGCGTTCCTCGCGCCGGCGCAGGTAGTTGTCGTAGTCGCCCGGCCACGACGTGACCACGCCTCGATCTATTTCGACAATCCGCGTGGCCAGCGCGCGCAGGAAGCTGCGGTCGTGCGTGACGAAGACGAGGCTGAACGACGCCGCGCGCAGAAATTCCTC
>DATIVQ010000328.1:0-3681 GCA_035465735.1 Rudaea sp. | reverse complement strand
CAGTCGGTTGCGCGCCTGAAGGAAATCGAGGCGATGGCCAGCGACGGCAGCTTCGACAAGCTGGTCAAGCATGAAGTGATGGGCCTGCTGCGCGAAAAGGACAAGCTCGAGAAGTCGCTCGGCGGCATCAAGAACATGAATGCCCTGCCGGATGCATTGTTCGTGATCGACATCGGTCACGAGGACATCGCGGTGAAGGAAGCCAAGAAGCTCGGCATCCCGGTAGTGGCGGTGGTCGATACCAACTACGATCCGTCGCTGGTCGACTACGCGATCCCGGGCAACGACGACGCCATCCGCGCGGTGCAGCTGTACGCGCGCGCCATCGCCGATGCCGTGCTCGAAGGCAAGGCCGCCGCGCCGATCACCGCCGCAACGGCCAAGGATGAATTCGTCGAACTCGACGCCGACGGCAATCCGGTCGCCAAGCCCGCAGCGCGCGAGCGCGACGATCGCCGCAACAAGCCGGCGCCGCGCAAGCCAGCCGCGAAGAAGGCGGCTCCGCGCAAGCCTGCCCCCAAGAAGGCCGACGAAGCGCCAGCCGCGGAGTAATCCGCGCGCTTTTGTTCTGCGCCCCCTTGAGGCAAGGGGGCAATCGAACCCTCGTGCCACGAGGGTTCGATGGGGGTTGTGGAGAGTACGACGCCACAGCCGAAGACTTTGAATCCGGGCTCGTGTTCCCGGCACTCCCAATGAGGTACCCCATGGAAATCACCGCAAGCATGGTCAAGGAGCTGCGCGAGCGCTCCGGCGCCGGCATGATGGAATGCAAGAAGGCGCTCACCGAGACCAAGGGCGACATCGACACCGCCATCGAGTGGCTGCGCAAGCAGGGCTTGGACAAGGCCGACAAGAAGGCCAGCCGCGTTGCCGCGGAGGGCCGCATCGCGGTCGCGCAGGACGGCGGCAAGGCCGTGCTGGTCGAAATCAACTCCGAGACCGACTTCGTCGCCAAGGACGAAAATTTCCTCAAGTTCGCCGACGAGGTGGCGAAGACGGCGCTCACGAGCGGCTCTACCGACGTCGAGGCACTCAAGTCGGCCAAGACCTCCCACGGCCCGACCGTCGAGGAAGCGCGCGCGTGGCTCGTCGCCAAGGTCGGCGAGAACGTGCAGGTGCGCCGCCTCGTGCGCATCGACAGCACGAACAAAGTCGCCGCCTATGTGCACGGCGGGCGCATCGGCGTGCTCGTGGAAACCAAGGGCGGCAGCGCGGATTTCGCGCGCGGCGCAGCCATGCACGTGGCGGCCATGAATCCTCCCTACAACAAGGCCAGCGACGTTCCTGCCGCCTTCATCGAGAAGGAAAAGGAAATCGAACTCGCCAAGATGAGCGACAAGGACAAGGCCAAGCCGGCGAACATCCTCGAGAAGATCATCGGCGGCAAGATCGCCAAGATCGTCAACGAGAACACACTGTACGGGCAGCCCTACGTGCTCAACACCGACCAGACCGTCGAGGCCGCGGCCAAGGCCGCCGGCGCCGACGTGATCGGATTCAAGCGCCTGGTCGTCGGCGAAGGCATCGAGAAGGTGCAGGAAGACTACGTGGCGGAAGTGAAGAAGGCGATGGGCGGCTGAAGAACCTGCCGCACACGATATCACGCAAAAAAGCCGCGAGCGATCGCGGCTTTTTTGTTGGCGCTTACGCTGCCTCGTTGCGCAACGCAGCGATGCGCTCGGCGATCGGCGGATGGCTCGTGAACAGGCGCGCCACGCCGCTGTCACCGGAGATGCCGAACGCCTGCACGGCCTTGGGCAGGCCCGATTCCTGGTTGCCGGAAAGCGTCTGCAGCGCCGAGATCATGCCGGCGCGGCCGCCAAGCCTGGCGCCGCCCGCATCCGCGCGGAATTCGCGCCAGCGCGAGAACCACATGACGATAATGGTGGCGAGGAAGCCGAGTACGGTCTGCAGCAGCATCACGATCAGGAAATAGCCGATGCCGCCGCCGCGGTTGTCGTCGCGGTTGCCGCCGATCGCGCTGTCGACCACGCTGCCGATGATGCGCGCGAGGAACATCACGAAGGTGTTCAGCACGCCCTGAATCAGGGTGAGCGTGACCATGTCGCCATTCGCCACGTGCGTGATCTCGTGGCCGAGCACGGCGGAAATCTCGTCGCGGTTCATGGATTGCAGCAAGCCGGTGCTCACCGCCACCAGCGCATGGTTGCGGCTCATGCCGGTGGCAAAGGCGTTCATGTCCGGCGAATCGTAGAGCGCCACTTCCGGCATGCCGATTCCCGCTTGCTGCGCGTGATGGCGCACGGTGTCGAGCAACCATTGCTCGTTCGCGCCGCGCGGCTCGACAATGACCTGCGCATGCGTCGTCCACTTGGCGATGGTCTTGGACATCGCCAGCGAAATGAAGGCGCCGCCCATGCCGAACACCGCGCACATGACCAGCAGGCCCTGCAGGTTGATGCCAGCCTGGCCGTAAGCCCAGCGGTCGATCCCGAAGATCGAGCAGACGATGCCAAGCACCAGCATGATCGCCAGGTTTGTGCCGAGGAACAGGAGAATGCGCAGCATGGAAATCCTCTTGAGTCGCCGTTACGCGAAAAGCATTGGGTAAAATGGACGAAATTCAAGCAGTGTAAAGCATGATCTATCGCGGCCGCTTCGCTCCTTCACCAACCGGCGCCTTGCACTTCGGCTCGCTGGTCGCCGCAGTCGGAAGCTGGCTGCGCGCGCGGTCGCAAAACGGTGCCTGGATCGTCCGCATGGAAGACCTCGATCCGCCACGCGAGGTTCCCGGCGCGGCGGCGGAAATCCTCGAGACCCTCTCAGCATTCGGCATGGAATCCAACGAACCGGTGCTGTTCCAAAGCCAACGCGAGTCCGCCTACGCGTCCGCGTTCGCGCGACTGGATGCGGCGGGACACGTTTTCCCTTGCTGGTGCAGCCGCGCCGATCTGGAAGCGAGCGGCGGCATCCACCGCGCCTGCGTCGCGTTGCCCGATGCCACGCGCGCGCCCGCGTGGCGCCTGCGCGTACCCGCAGCCATCACCGAATTCGACGATGCCGTGTTCGGGCGGCAGATTCAGAACCTGCGCGATGACGCCGGCGATTTCGTGATGCGCCGCGTCGAAGGCTGGTATGCCTATCAACTGGCCGTCGTGGTCGACGATGCCGCGCAGAGCATCACCGAGGTCGTGCGCGGCGCGGATCTGCTCGACTCCACGCCGCGGCAAATTCATCTGCAACGCCTGCTCGACCTGCCGACGCCGGAATATCTTCACTTGCCGTTGGCGCTGGATGCCGAAGGCCGCAAGCTGTCAAAGCACGATCTCGCACAGCCGGTGGATCGCGCCGATCCGCTGTCGGCCTTGCGCGCAGCGCTGGCGTTTCTCGGCCAGCGCGTGCCGGTTGAGTCCTCCCCCATCGCATTGCTCGATGCGGCGGCGCGGAATTTCGATCTTGCTGCATTGCGGGCGGCAGCCCGGAATCGCGCGTGTACAATTCCGCAAGGCTTGGCACACATTTAGGGAGATCGATCATGACTGCACGCATCGCACTCGTCACCGGCGGCACCGGCGGCATCGGCAGCGCCATCGTCAGGCGCCTGGCCGGTCTCGGCCACAAGGTCGCAACGAACTACCGCGACGAAGCCAAGGCCCACGCCTGGCAGGCGAACATGAAGGCGCACGGCGTGGATGCCGTCATCGTGCCGGGCGACGTGGC
>DATIVQ010000327.1:0-4030 GCA_035465735.1 Rudaea sp. | reverse complement strand
GCGATGCTGATCACGCCGCGCGAGGAAGAACCGCAGATCGACGTGACCATGGCGAACGTCATCGTGCCGTTTCCCGGCGCCGATGTGCACGACGTCGAGAACCTCGTCGCCACGCCGCTGGAACAGGTGCTCGCCGGCATCGACGGACTCAAGCACGTGTACTCCGTCAGTCGCCCCGGCATGGCGTTGCTCACCGTCGAATACCAGGTCGGCGTAGCGCGCGAACCGGCCGTGGTGCGCCTGTACAACCAGGTGTTCCAGCACCGCGATTTGTGGCCCGAGAGTCTTGGCGTCGGCCAGCCGCTGATCCGCGCCATGGGCATCGACGATGTACCGGTGATGGCGCTGACGCTGTGGAGCGATCGCCCCGACATCGGCGCCACCCAACTTGCCGAAGTCGCGCACACGCTGGAAACGGACCTCAAGCACCTGCCGGGCACGCGCGATGTCTACACCATCGGCGCACCCGACCGAGCCGTGATGGTGGAGATCGATGCCGGCAAGCTCGCTGCCTATGGCCTCGCGCTCGATGACCTGGATCGCTCGCTGAAGGCGGCGAACACGGTGTTGCAGGCTGGCGACCGCGTCGCCGGCGATCGCGACATTCCCGTCACCGCGGGCGAATACCTCATCGATGCCGACGCGGTCGCGCACCTCGTCATCGGCGTGCATGGCGGCCAGCCGGTATTCCTGTCGGATGTCGCGCGCGTCAAGCGCGGTTCCGATCTGCCATCGCGCTATGCCGGGTTCGGCACGCCGCCCGGCAAGGCCGGTCCCGCGACCGGCATGGCGAGCGCGGTGACCATCGCGATCACCAAGAAAGCAGGGACCAATGCCGCAGACATCACCCGGGCGGTAGCCGCGCGGATCGCGGCGCTGCAAGGCGTGTCGATTCCGGATGGCGTGCACGTCACGGTGACGCGCGACTACGGCCAGACCTCTACCGACAAGGCCGACCTGCTCATCCACAAGTTGCTGTTCGCGACGCTGTCGGTCGTGCTGCTGGTGCTGGCCACGCTCGGCTGGCGCGAGGCCATCGTGGTCGGCACGGCCGTCGTCATCACCCTGATGCTGACCTTGTTCGCGTCATGGGCAATGGGTTTCACGATCAACCGCGTGTCGCTGTTCGCGCTGATTTTTTCCATCGGCATTCTCGTCGACGATGCGATCGTCGTGGTCGAGAACATCCACCGGCACATGGCCCTTGGTGGGCGCGCGCTGCGCGAGGCGATCCCCGCGGCGGTCGCCGAAGTCGGCGGGCCGACCATCCTCGCCACCTTCACCGTCATTGCCGCGCTGCTGCCGATGGCGTTTGTCTCGGGGCTGATGGGCCCGTACATGCGCCCGATTCCGATCAACGCCTCGGCCGGCATGCTGCTCTCGCTCATCGTCGCGCTGGTGGTGACCCCGTGGCTGTCGCTCAAGCTGCTCGGGCACCACCACACGCCGGTGGCCGCCGAACAAGCCGAAGTCAGACGCGGCGGCCGCCTGTCGCGCCTGTTCCATCGGTTGATGCGGCCGTTCCTCGATGCGCAACGCGGCGGCCGGCGCCGGCGCATCCTGTTCGCCGGCCTGACCTTGCTGGTCGCGCTTGCCGCGAGCCTGGTGGTGTTCAAGGTAGTAATCCTGAAGATGCTGCCGTTCGACAACAAGAGCGAATTCCAGGTCGTCGTCGACATGCCCGAGGGCAGTACGCTGGAGACGACCAATCGCGTGCTGAACGAGCTCGCGCACGCGCTCGACGGCGTGCCCGAAGTGCTCAACTACCAGGCCTATGCCGGCACCGCCGCGCCGATCAATTTCAACGGCCTGGTGCGCCAGTACTACCTGCGCAGCGCGCCGATCGACGGCGACCTGCAGGTTAACCTCGTCGACAAGCATGAGCGCCGGCGCCAGAGCCACGAGATCGCGCTGGCGGTACGGCCGATGCTGGCGAAGATCGGCGCGCGCTTCGGGGCGTCGGTGAAGGTGGTCGAGGTGCCGCCCGGCCCGCCGGTGCTGGCGCCGATCGTGGCCGAGATCTATGGTCCGGAATACGCGACGCTGCGCAAGCTCGCGCTCGGACTCGAACACCAGTTCCGCGCCGACCCCGATCTTGTCGACATCGACACCAGCGTCGAGGCGGACGCGCCGCGCGACGTTATGGTTGTCGATCGCGCGCGCGCCGCGCGACTCGGCGTCAGCCAGTCGGATATCGCACGCACCTTGCGCGCCGCGCTGTCGGGCGATGACGCGACCTACCTGATGGACGGCCACTCCCGCTATGCGGTGCCGATCCGCCTGCGCCTGTCCGCTGGCGACCAGGCGGCGCTCGATTCGCTGCTTGCCTTGCGCGTGCGCGCGCAGGGCGGGGCGCTGGTGCCACTGTCGGAAGTCACGCACGTGCGCCAGGCGAACTGGGAAAAGGCGATCTACCACAAGGACCTGTTGCCGTACACGTTCGTCACCGGTGACGACGCCGGTACCACCGACAGTCCGCTTTACGGCATGTTCGCGATGGTCGCCAAGCTCGGGCACGCGACGATTGCGGGCGAGCATCTCGCGCAGAATTTCATCACCCAGCCGAATGACCCGACCGGCTATGCGGTCAAGTGGGATGGCGAATGGCAGATCACCTTCGAGACGTTCCGCGACATGGGCCTCGCGTATTCGGTCGGGCTGGTGCTGATCTACCTGCTCGTCGTCGGCCAGTTCCGCAGCTACGTCGTGCCGCTCGTCATCATGGCGCCGATTCCGCTCACCGTGATCGGCGTGATGCCCGGCCACGCGCTCGTTGGCGCCCAGTTCACGGCAACCTCGATGATCGGCATGATCGCGCTGGCCGGTATCATTGTGCGCAACTCGATCCTGCTGATCGACTTCATCGACCATGCGCTGGCTGCCGGCCGGTCGCTCGCCGACGCGGTGATCGAGGCCGCCGCGGTGCGCGCCAAACCGATCGCGCTGACCGCGCTGGCGGCGATGATCGGCGGTTTCTTCATCATCGACGATCCGATCTTCCAGGGCCTGGCCGTGTCGCTGATCTTTGGCATCCTCGTGTCGACGGTACTGACGCTGCTGGTGATCCCGCTGCTGTACTACGGCTGGCTGGCGCGCAGTCGGCGCAGATCGCCGATGTCCGAGCGAGCGCAGCCGGCGAAGCCATGATTTGCGCTATATCAATTCGACCCGGCGCCGACGAATCGAGAATTTGCACGTGCATCCGCAGTTTCCGATGAATGGAGGTCACCCTCATGCCGGATATCGCCGTGGTCGAGCTTTCGCGATGGCAATTCGCCGCCACCGCGCTATATCACTTCCTGTTCGTTCCGCTCACACTGGGCCTGAGCTTCCTGCTGGCCGCGATGGAGACGGTGTACGTCACCACCGGCAAGCCCGTCTACAGGCAGATGGCGCAATTCTGGGGCAGGTTGTTCATGATCAACTTCGCCCTCGGTGTGGCGACCGGTTTGACCATGGAGTTCCAGTTCGGGACCAACTGGTCCTTCTATTCCAGTTTCGTCGGTGACATCTTCGGCGCTCCGCTCGCGATCGAAGGGCTGATGGCGTTTTTCATGGAGTCCACTTTCGTAGGCTTGATGGTGTTCGGTTGGGAGCGCTTGTCCAGGGGCCAGCATCTTGCCGTGACCTGGCTGGTGGCACTGGGTTCGAACCTGTCGGCGTTGTGGATACTGGTTGCCAACAGCTTCATGCAGGATCCACAGGGCGCAGCCTTCAACCCGGTCACGATGCGCATGGAGTTGAATTCCCTCCAGCAACTGATCTTCGATCCCGACGCGCAGTCGAAATTCGTGCACACCTCGATCGCGGGATACGTCACTGCCGCGATCTTCGTCGCCGGCATCAGCGCCTGGTACATGCTGCGCAAGCGGCACCTCGAGCTGGCCAAGCGCTCCTTCCGCATGGCCGCTCTGTACGGCGTGCTCGCCACGATCGGCGTGATTACACTCGGCGACGCCCTTGGCTTCGTTGCGGCGCACGCGCAGCCGACGAAACTCGCGGCAATGGAGGGCCTGTGGAAGACCGAGCC
>DATIVQ010000326.1:0-2998 GCA_035465735.1 Rudaea sp. | reverse complement strand
GATCAGGCCACAATCCTCGGCAATGCCGATGAAATCGCCAGGAAGGATTACCCCGCGCTGCGGATGCTGCCAGCGCAGCAACGCCTCGGCGCCGATCACCGCGCCGCTGGCGAGCTCGATTTTCGGTTGGTACACGAGAGTAAATTCGCCGCGCGTGAGGCCTAGACCGAGATCCGTTTCCAGCGTCCGGCGCTCGGCAATGAGCGCGTTTGCTTCCGCGGCAAAGTGCAGGCAGCGCTGGCGGCTGGCTTTGGCCTGTCGCAACGCCGCTTCGGCGTGCTCGAACAGGGTCTCGGCGTCGTGCGCGTCGCGCGGAAACACGGCGATCCCGGCGTGTGCGGCAAGCAGAATTTCCTTGTCGTCGAAGGCGAGTGGCTCGGCGATGCGGCTCAGCAGCTGCGAGCATACGGCGGCCGATGCAGCTTCGCCCTCGCAGGTTCCGCCGACGGCGAAAGTGTCGGCGCCGACGCGCGCGACGGCGCAATCCGTCGGCACGGCGGCGCTCAAGCGCGCAGCAATTTCCCGCAGCACTCGATCGCCGCAGGCGCGGCCGTGCGTTTCGTTGATCCACGTGAAGTTTTCGAGATCGAACAGCGCAACCGCGAGCTTGAGATCGCCGTTGCCGGCGTAGGCGATCCGCTGCTGCAGGCGTTCCGTGAACAAACGCGTGTTCGGCAGGCCGGTCAAGGTATCGTGGAAGGCGACGTGTTCAATGTAGTCCCGCTTGGCAATGTGATCCAGGGCCAGCGAGATATCGGCGGCGAGTTCGTCGAGCAAACGCAGTTCGGCCTCGTCGAAAAAGTCGGTCTCCCGACTGAGCAGTGTCAGCGTGGCGGAGACCGCTCCGTCCTGGAGCAATGGCAAGATCACGCCGGAGCGATAACCAAGGGCAATGGCGCTCCGCAGGCGCGCCGTGTTGACGCCCTCCACCCGGGTGAAATCGTTGCTGAATGCGCGTTTTCCACTTTCGAAGACGTGAGCGATCAAGCCGCGTTCGTCGATACGGTCGAGATGCATCACGCGACTGCTCTCCAGCACGGTCGCGCTGTCAGCGCCCGCTTGCGCGCACGGACGGATTTCACGCGTCGAGATGTCCATCATGTCAATCCAGGCCGCACCGAATCCGCCATGCTCCACAGCGATGCGGCATGCTTCGTCGAATAGTTGCTGACGCTCCAGCACGCGCACGATCACGCCGTTGATGCCGCTCAGGACTGAATACACGCGGTTAAGACGCAGTATTTTCTGTTCCTGCAGGCGATGCGTGGTGATGTTCTCGTGCGCCACCACCAGCCACTGTTCGTGGCCCACGGCGTAGCGCGTCACGCGCACGCGAAACCAGCGTTGCTCGGTCGGCGCCGGGCATGGGTACTCGAGCGCGAATTCGTCGCGCTGGTGCGCCATTACGGCGCGCATGCCGGCCGCCACCGCGCGCGCCGATTCGCCTTCCGGGCCGGCGACACGCTCGCACACGTCGAGGTAATTGGCGCCAATGCCGATCGCATCCGGGGCGGCGCCCGCCGCTGCGCCGGTTTCGCGCCAGGTACGATTGCAGGCGGCGATGGTGCCGTTCGCGTCGACCACGCAGATCGGCGATCGCAATGCATCCAGCGTAGACTGGGCGCGCCCCTCGGCAATGCGCAGCGCTGCTTCAGCTAGCTTGCGCGCACTGATATCCCGGATCGCCGCCATGGCGCCACGGCCGTTGTGCAGCGGAATCGGGCTAAGGCTGATCTCGATCGCGAAACGACGCCCGTTCTTGCCTTCCGCGGCGAGTTCGACCGCGTCTTGGCCCATCAACCGCGTGCTCGGAGCGTGTGCGTATTCCGCGCGGTGAGTGCGGTGCTGCGCGCGCAACTCCGCGGGCACCAGCATTTCCACGTTCGAGCCCAGCATTTCCGCGCGGTGGTAGCCAAACATGTGTTCGGCCTGCGTGTTGACGAGCTGGATCGTGCCCGCGTCGTCGACCACGAGTATCGCATCGGGTGCGCCCTCCAGCAGGCTGCGAAAGCGACTTTCCTCGAGGTACCGACGATCTTCCTCGCGACCAAGCACAGCTCCATACCAGTAGACCGTGACGGACAGGACGACGACGCTGGACCAGACCGACAACGCCACGCCGAAGTGCGTTTCGTACAGGCCGGCCATCTGTCCAAGCAGGCGCAGACCGCCGATCGCCGGGGGCACCAGCACGACCAGCGGCAGCAGACGTCGCAGCAACTGCCCTGCAGGTGAGAGTCGCGCAACCAGTCGCATCGGCCCCTGGCCCGGATGCGTGGCCAGTACGCCAGCCGCCATCACAAGAAAAACGGTCGACGATCGCAACCCAATGCGGAAATCGGTCTCGATGCCGATGTCCTGATTCGCGCCGAAGACATAACTGAGGACGGGAAACAGCGCCAGAAATAGCGCGATGGTCGCGAGCCACTGCGACGGATGGAAGTGACGCAACCGGATGTCGAGCAGCAGCAGTGCCGCACCGAGTATGGAGAAAACGAATGCACTGACGAGCGGCATGCGTCCGTGCAGCCGATCCGCGTGCGCCGAGAAGTCGATTGCAGACAACCACTCGTCGACACCGCGCCACCCCAAAGCGTATTCGGCAAGGGAGAAGGCGCCGATCAGAAGAACGGCAACCGCACAGACGCGTGCGCCGCCTGGCGCCCAGCCGCTAGCCGGCAGCCCGTGCAGCACCAGTGAGAGGCCGCCAAGCAGGAAGGCGAGCGCTGCGTTTGCCCGCATACCATGGGCATCGAGGATTCCAACATTTAGCCACTCACTGTCGGTAGCCGAGCCGACAAGGACCGATGCGCCGACGACGAACGCGAGCCAACCCGCGAAGCGGGTGAACGCGCGATAGCGCGCGGCGAGGAGTGGATTGAATCGCTGGAAACCGACGGTGTCGGTATCGCTCATGTGGCGACACATCACTCGAGGGGAGTCCCGAGTATGCAAACAGCGCGCCTGCCGCGCTGTCAGGAAAGCTTGATATGGCTGC
>DATIVQ010000325.1:0-1989 GCA_035465735.1 Rudaea sp. | reverse complement strand
TTGGCCAGCGCATCGAGTTCGGCCATCAGCAGCGGGCCGCCGCAGGCGACCTTGGCCGCGCGGATCGCCCCGTGCGTGGACGCCTGCGCGCGGTGCGCGGTGCCGAACGCGTCCATCACGTAGATGTCGCACAGTGCGGCGTACCTGGCCGAGAGTTCAGACGAATCCTTGCCCTCGCCCACGTTCATGCGGCAGTTTTCCAGCAGCACGACTTCGCCGGACGCGACATCGACCCCATTCAAATAATCCCGCACCAGTCGCACCGGTTTGCCGAGCGCGTGGCCGAGCCAGTCGGCCACGGGCTTGAGCGATTCGGATTCCTCGAACACGCCTTCCTTCGGCCGGCCCAGGTGCGACAGGATCATCACTTTCGCGCCAGCATCGCGCGCGCGGCGGATCGTCGGCAACGCCGCGTCCAGGCGCTGCGTGGCAGTAATGCGGCCGTCCTGCAGCGGCACGTTCAAATCCTCGCGGATCAGCACGCGCTTGCCGGCAAGGTCCAGATCGGTCATGCGCAGGATCGACATTGACGCTCTCCAAGATGGAAGGCGCGTATTGTAATTCAGGCGCGCGCTCAGGCCGCAGCGGCGGGCCGCTCCGCGAAGGACATGGCGTGGGAATGCGGCACGAACGTGTAGCGGCGCGCCGCCTCGAGCAGATCGGCGAACACCGCGGCAGCGGTGAGTTCCACGCCCGCGCCCGGTCCGGCGATGGTCAGCGGCGCGGCACGATAGAACCCGCTGTGCAGGATCAGGGCGTTCTCGCAAGGCGCGAGCCCGGCCAGCGCATGCCCAGCGCCGACACGCTCGGGCGCGACGCGCGCGCGCGTGCCGTCAAAGCTGGCGCGGTAGATCCAGCGTTCGCGGCGCGCCTGCGCCACG
Source organism: Rudaea sp. (assembly GCA_035465735.1). Lineage (GTDB taxonomy): Bacteria > Pseudomonadota > Gammaproteobacteria > Xanthomonadales > Rhodanobacteraceae > Rudaea. Next base: position 1,108 of record DATIVQ010000325.1, on the reverse strand, counting down.
GCCACGCGCGCCCGCCACAGCTCGTCCAGCCCGGCCAACGCGTCGAGCAGGCGTTGCGGATCGGATTCAGCCAGCGCCGGGCCATCGACCAGCGGCACTGTTTCCACCTCGCCCAATTCGATGTCGTGCCCCAGCGTGCGCAGCAGGATGACGAGCTTGCGCGCGGCATCCTCGCCGGACAGGTCCGCGCCCGGGTGCGGTTCGGCATAACCGAGCGTCACCGCATCGCGCACCGCCACCGACAGGGCAGCGCCGCGTTCGAGGCGGCCGAGCACGAAGGAAAGCGTGCCCGACAGCACGGCCTCGAAGCGCTCGATGCGGTCGCCAGCCTGGCGCAGCTCGCGCAAGGTCGACAGCAGCGGCAATTGCGCGCCGACCGCTGCCGAGTCGTGCAAGGCCGCACCGGAGCTCGCGCGGGCCGCCGCGATCGCGCTGGCCAAGGCGCGATCTGCCGACGAGGCCAATTTGCTCGGCGTGACGACATCAATACTTGCGCCAAGCCAGCGCGGATAGTGTGCGGCGATCCGCACGCTGGCCGTGCAATCGACGATCACCAGCGGACGCGGCAGCTCGAGCAGGCAAGCCGCCAGGTCGCCGCAGAAACCGGCGCCTGCGAGCAGGCCCGGCGCTGCAGCTGCCTCGATTCCGCTGGGCGCGACGCACACGGCGCGCGAATTGGCCACAGCGATCAGGCGCAACAGGCGCCCGGGATCGTGGCCGGCGATCAAATCCAGCAGCTGGCGGCCGACGCGGCCGCTGGCACCGACCACGGCCACGCCGACTGGCGATGAGCGTCGCATGTGTTTCCCCATGCATACGTCTAGACGTTTAGACGGCCAAATGAAAACATACCATCCCGCGCCTGTCAACGCCATGCTGGCAACCGGCTTGCGCCGGCGCCGGGCCTGGGCGAACATTGCCGCATTGGCAGGGACAACCGATGCACACCATCGCCTTCATCCAGGATCTGGCCGTGATCATGCTCGCCGCGGGCGTCGTCACCGTGCTGTTCCACCTGCTGCGCCAGCCGGTCGTGCTCGGCTACATCGCCGCGGGCGTGCTGATCGGCCCGCACACGCCGCCCTACACCCTGGTCACGGACGAGCAG
>DATIVQ010000324.1:0-10113 GCA_035465735.1 Rudaea sp. | reverse complement strand
CCCTTTTCCAGCCCCCAATCCTTGTCGGACAACTGCGCGCCGCGCATGCGCGTGGCCTCGATCTTCAGCAGCAGGTCGACGTATTGCGCCGGCGCCACGAAGTAATATTGCGTCGCATCGTTGGTGGTGAAGGCGTTGTTCTCCGCGCCCATCTTGCCGGTCATCTCGTTCAACTGTGAGCCGGACAGCCCGTTGCTGTCGCGGAACATCATGTGTTCGAGTGCGTGCGCGGTGCCGGGATAGCCCTTCGGCGCCTCGTAGCTGCCAGCCATGTAGGTGATCTGCGTCGTCACCATCGGTGCCAGCGCATCGTGCACGATCACCACGCGCAGGCCGTTGTCCAGGGTCGCGCGAAGCACGTTGGACGGCTCCGCCGCGGCGGCCGGGCCTTTGGCGAATACCGGCGCCACACTGGCGGCGGCGACTGCGCAGCCGAGCAAGATCGTCAGGGCAAATGGCCTGATCTTGTCTCTTGAATACATTGACTTACTCCAGGCAATTGAAGAGAAATCCGCAACGACGGCGTCAGACGATGCGTGGTTCGGGCTCGATGCGGATGCCGAATCTTGCCTGCACGCCATCCATGATGTGCTGCGCCAGCGTCCGGATCTGTTCGCCGGTCGCCGCGCCGTGATTGACCAGCACCAGTGCGTGGCGTTCGGAAACGCCCGCGTCCCCTTCGCGCAGACCCTTGAAGCCGCAGGCTTCGACCAGCCAGGCTGCGGACAATTTGCGTTGACCATCCGCGCCGGCCCAGCACTGCAGCGCCGGATGGGCGCGCTGTAAATCGTCCGCCAGCGCTGCCGGCACGAGGGGATTCTTGAAAAAGCTGCCCGCGTTGCCAATTTCGGCGGGATTCGGCAGCTTGCGCAGGCGCAGGCGCATCACGGCGTCGGCAACGGCGGCATGGTTCGGCGCGTCAATTTTCATTGTTGTCAGTTCCTCGCGCACGCCGGCGTAATCCAGACGCAATTCGCGCTGGCGGGGCAGCCGGAATTCGACTGCGCAGACGATGTAACGGTCCGGTTCGCGCTTGAACAGCGAGTCGCGGTAGGCGAATGCGCAGTCGGCGTTGGTCAGTCGGACGATTCGACCGCTTTGCCGGTCGAAGGCCTCGACGGTTTCGACGAACTCGCGCACTTCCACGCCGTACGCGCCGATGTTCTGGATCGGTGCGGCGCCGACGCTGCCGGGAATCAGGACCAGGTTTTCCAGGCCCGCGAGTCCGCGAGCCAGCGACCAGTGCACGAATTCGTTCCAGTTCTCGCCGGCTTCCACCCGCACCAGTGCCGCGTCGCCGCGATCTTCCAGGATGCGGATGCCGCGCCGGATCGGGCAGAGTACGACGCCCGCCCAATCGTGCGTCAACAGCACGTTGCTGCCTTCGCCCAATATCAGCAGTGGCGAGCGGCGCACCGCGCCGAGCCCGAGCGCTTCGGGTAGTGCGCGCGCGTCGTCCACCTCGATCAGCCAGTGTGCACGGGCTGGTAAGCGGAAACTGTTGCGGCGCGTGAGGTCCGCATCCTCGGTGACGCGGTAGCCGGTTTCGGTCAGTGTGCCCGGCTTCATCGCGATGCCTGTGCGCGGATCGCCTCGACCCCTTCGCCGATCAGGGCAGGGCCGCGGTAGACCATGCCGCTGTAGAACTGCACCAGGCTGGCGCCCGCGGCGACCTTGGCCGCCGCGTCGGTGCCTGAAAGAATGCCGCCGACGCCGATCAGCGGAATCTTTCCGCCGAGTCGTTCGGACATGCCATGCAGCACGGCTGTCGCTTTGTGGAACAATGGCTTGCCGGACAAACCTCCGGTTTCTTCCGCGTGGCGTGCGCCGGCCACCGCGCTGTGATCGATGGTCGTGTTGGTGCAGATCAGGCCGTCGATCCGTGCCTCCAGCAAGACCTGCGCGATGCCGTCCAGTTCGGCTTCGGCTAGGTCCGGCGCGATCTTGAGCAGCATCGGTTTGCGCGCGCCGTGCTTTGCGGCGAGATTTTCCTGCGCCTCGCGCAGCGTGCCGATGAAGCGCCGCAGGGTTTCCTCTTCCTGCAAATCGCGCAGGCCCTGGGTGTTCGGCGAGGATATGTTGACGGTGACGTAGCTCGCGCGCGCGTAAACGCGCTCGAGGCAGAAGAGATAATCCTCGATCGCGCGCGCATTCGGCGTGTCCTTGTTCTTACCGATGTTGATGCCGAGCACGCCGGTGAAGCGCGCGCGCTCGGCATGGCGTACGAGCGCATCGACACCCGCATTGTTGAAGCCGAGACGGTTGATGATGGCCTGGTGTTCCGGCAGCCGCCACATGCGCGGCTTGGGATTGCCGGGTTGCGCGCGCGGCGTGGTCGTGCCGATCTCGATGAAGCCAAAGCCGAGTGCGGAGAGAGCGTCAATGTGAGTGCCGTTCTTGTCCAGCCCGGCGGCGAGTCCGACAGGGTTCGGGAAGTCGATGCCGAAGACCCGCGCCGGCAATGGCGCGGGTTTCGTCGCGAGCAACGGGTTCAGGCCGGTCCGCCAGGCGGCTTCGATCGACGCGAGCGCGAGATCGTGCGCGCGCTCGGCATCGAGGCAGAACAGCAGCGGGCGGGCGAAGGCGTACATCCGCTTCGGTTATGTGCCTGCCTTCAAAACTCGAACTTGATGCCCTGGGCCAGCGGCAGCGCGTCGGAGTAGTTGATCGTGTTGGTCTGGCGGCGCATGTAGGCTTTCCAGGCGTCGGAGCCCGACTCGCGGCCGCCGCCGGTTTCCTTCTCGCCGCCGAACGCACCGCCGATTTCCGCACCCGAGGTGCCGATGTTGACGTTGGCGATGCCGCAGTCCGAGCCCGCGCTGGACAGGAACGCCTCGGCTGACTTCACGTTCTGGGTGAAGATCGCTGACGACAGGCCTTGCGGCACGCCGTTGTGCATGGCGATGGCCTCGTCCAGGGTCTTGAACGGCATTACGTACAGGATCGGCGCAAAGGTTTCCATCTGCACGACTTCGTCTGAGTTGTTCAAGCCCGCGATGATCGTGGGCAGGACGAAGTTGCCGGGTCGGTCGGTCAGCGCCGCGCCGCCGGTGAGCACCTTGCCGCCGGCCGCCTTGGCCTTGTCGATCGCGGTCGTAAAGCGGTTCACGGCATCGGGGCTGTTGAGCGGTCCCATCAGCGTGGTCGCCAGCGTGGGATCACCGATCTTCTTTTCGATCTGCTTGTAGGCGTTCACGAGAGTGGCCGTCACATCGTCGACGATGGATTCGTGCACGAGTAGGCGGCGCGTGGTGGTGCAGCGTTGTCCAGCCGTGCCGACCGCACCGAACACGATGGCCGGAATCGCGAGCTTCAGGTCGGCGCTCTGGTCGACGATGATCGCGTTGTTGCCGCCGAGCTCGAGCAGGGAACGGCCCATGCGCTTGGCCACGCGCTCGCCGACATGACGGCCGACCGCGGTCGAGCCGGTGAAGCTGATCAACGCAATGCGGTGGTCGTCGACGAACTTTTGCGCGAGTTCGGTGCCAGCGTCGTTGAACAGGAAGAACAGGTCCGGGAAGCCGCCGGCCTTGAGCGCGGCATTGCAGATTTTCACGGCCGCGATTGCCGACAGCGGCGTCTTCGGCGAAGGTTTCCAGATGCAGATGTTGCCGCAGACCGCGGCGATGAAGGCGTTCCACGCCCACACCGCGACCGGGAAATTGAACGCGCTGATGATGCCGATGATTCCGAGCGGATGCCACTGCTCATACATGCGGTGGCCGGGGCGTTCGGAATGCATCGACAGGCCGTACAGCATGCGCGACTGGCCGAGCGCGAAATCGGCGATGTCGATCATTTCCTGCACCTCGCCGTCGCCCTCGGGTTTGATCTTGCCCATTTCCAGCGCGACCAGGGAGCCGAGCGCATCCTTGTGCTTGCGCAGGGCCTCGCCGCACAGGCGGATTGCTTCGCCACGCTTGGGTGCGGGCGTGGTGCGCCAGGCCTTGAATGCCGCCTGCGCTCGCTGGACGATGGCTTCGTAATCGGCCTTGCCGCAGGCGTGGATGCGGCCGATGACTTCGTGCGTGCTCGGATTGATCACTTCCAGCGTGCCGGCATCAGTCGTTTTCGACCATTCGCCATTGCCGAGATAGGTGCCGGATTCGGTCCCGCTCAGGCCGAGCGCGGACAGGATGGGAAGGGACATGTGGACTCCAGAATCCGCAGGATGCGGAAGGTGACGGTTTGACCGCGCATTGTACCAGCCGTCGAGGGGACGGTCCCGCGCCGGACAGTGCCCGTCAACCGATCCGCCATGCGCGCGTTGAAATCGGGCATGAGCACAATGACGAAAATCCTCATTGCCGCTTTCGTCGTGGTCGCCAGCGCCGCAGGCATCGCGCAACCCGGCGGGCAGCGTGCCCGCGCCACGCACGGCGTACGCAGCGGACTGTTCGCAGGTACCCTGCCGCTGCCGCCGGGCACCACGGTGAGGCGCGACTTGCATTACGGCGGCGGCGTGGACGAGACGTACGACGTGTACGCGCCACCGCAGACCCACGGCGCACCGGTCGTATTCATGGTGCATGGCGGGGGCTGGCGTCGCGGCGACAAGGATGGGCGCGGCGTGGCGCGAAACAAGGCCGCGCACTGGGTGTCGCGCGGGCTCATCGTGGTATCGGTGAACTATCCCATGCTGCCGGACACGACACCCCTGCAGCAGGCCCAGTATGTCGCCAAGGCACTGGCAGCCGTGCAGCGCGACGCGTCGCAGTGGGGTGGCGATCCGCGTGCATTCGTGCTGATGGGCCATTCCGCTGGCGCCCATCTGGTGTCGTTGATCAGCGCAGACCCGCCTGCTGCGATTGCGCAAGGCGCATTGCCCTGGCTCGGCACAGTGGCGCTGGACAGCGCGGCATTCGATGTCGCCGCGCTGATGCGCCTGCCGCACTTGCCCCTGTACGACAAGGCCTTCGGCAGTGACGCAAAAACCTGGGCGGCGGTTTCGCCAACCAGGCAATTGCGAGGGAAAATCGCGCCGTTCCTGGCCGTATGTTCGTCGCAGCGCATGGAATCCTGTCTGCAAGCGAATGCGTTCACGGCCAAGGCGCGTGGTTTGGGTGTGCGAGTGGAAGTTTTGCCGCAGGACCTGAGCCACGCCGAAATCAACGGGAACCTGGGCTTGCCGTCGGCCTACACGTCCGCGGTGGATGGATTCCTGGCGGAACTGAGCCCGGCATTGGCGGCGCGGCTGCGTTGAACTGGGCGGTTGGCGGCCCCGACACGATTCGAACGTGCGACCTCGCCCTTAGGAGGGGCGCGCTCTATCCAGCTGAGCTACGGGGCCTTGGCCAACAATTGTAGCTTGCCGCTGGCGATTTTCACGGCGTTGTGCCAATTTGCACACCCCCGTACCCAGCGCAAAAGGAAATTCCATGCAAGTCTCGATGTACGAAATGATCGTCCCGATTGCCAACCGCATGCTCGGCAACCTGTCCGCGATCCTTGACAAGGGCGCGGCGTTCGCCGAGCAGAAGAAAATCGAACAGACCGTGCTGACCGGCGCGCGCCTGGCGCCCGACATGTTCGCGCTCTCGCGCCAGGTGCAGATCGCCTGCGACATGATCAAGGGCGGTGCGGCGCGCTTGGGCGGCGTGGAAGTGCCGTCGCACGAGGACAATGAAACGACGTTCGCCGAGTTGAAGGCCCGCGTCGCCAAGGTGCGCGATTTCGTCAACGGCATTCCGTCGGCGAATTTCGCGGGCAGCGAGAACAAGGCCGTCACCCTGAAGATGCGCCATGGCGAACGACACTTCGACAACGGTTTGGACTACCTGCGCTTCTACGTGCTGCCGAACTTTTATTTCCACGTCACCACGACGTACGCGATCCTGCGCCACAACGGCGTGGAGCTGGGCAAGGCCGATTTCATCGGCGCCTGAAACGCGAACGGGCGCGCCAATGCGGCGCGCCCGTCGTGTGGAAGGAAATACGCGATCAGTGCGAGTTGCGGTAACGCCGCAATCCCGCGAAGCCGGCCAATCCGAGCAAGCCCGCCAGGGCCAGCAGCCCCCACCGGTTCAAGGCCGGTGTCGTCGCAGCGGCGGCGGCATTGATCGCGCTGACAAGGTTGGTACAGTCGCCACTGCCACCATTCGCGCAAAGCGTGAAGAAAAACTCGCCATTCGGCGCACTTGGCGTGCTCCTGAAAAGGTTGAAATCGCCTCCAGCACCGCCGCTTGGCGTACCCCACGGATCGACGTTCGTCGGTTGTCCGACAAGCTGCTGGCTGAAATCCAGGGTCCCGCCATTGGTATCGAATACAACGCGGCCGAAGTCCGTGATTCCGTAAGTGCCGTTGCCAGCACTGGCTCCGGAAACCGTTGCCGTCAAAGCCAATACGGCAGGATTTGGCAGCACGAACGTATTGCTGCCAGGATTCGCCAGAAGCGTGCTTTCAAACGTGATCGAACCGGTGATCACCGCTGAATTGCTGCTGGCGACTTTGGGTGCGTTCGGATATTTCGGGCTCGTCGGCGCGGTGATGGGTGGAGGAATAACATTTGCACCGCTAAAGACGAAATTGAAGGTGACTGGCGATGCGGAGGCGACGTTCGCGAAAAGAAATGCGGCACAGAAAGTGCCAAAACAGCGAAATGCGGCGCGTGTCACGGTAACCCCCTTATGTTGTTGTTAGCGCGCCGAATCCTAACAGCGCGTCCGGCAACCGGCAAGAATGGCCGGTTCAAAGCAAGTGTTTGCGCATCCAGCCCACCCAGCGCCGGTAGACGTCGACGGTCTGCACCACATCCTTGGGAAAGTGCGTGTCGGCGGGATAGGCGTAAAACTCGACCTCGACGCCGTTGTCGCGCAGGGCGTGGTACCACTCGTAGCTGTTGACCAGTGGCACGTTCGGATCGCCCACGTCGCCCATGATCAGGGTCGGCGCCTTGACGTTCGCTGCATATCGGATCGGCGATTGCTCGCGCCAGATATCGCCGTATTTGCTCACCCACGGCGAGCCGCCGAAGAAATAGGTGTCACCCATCTGGTAGTAGGCAATGGTGTAGTCCATCACCCAGTCGGTCAGCGCGGCGCCGGACACGGCGGCCTTCCATGCGTCGTAATGGCCGGTAAGCCAGGTTGTCATGTAGCCACCGTAGGACCAGCCGGAAACGCCGATGCGTTTCGCATCGACGAAGCCCAGCTTCTTTACGGCATCGACGCCCGCCATCACGTCCTTGCCGGGGCCTTCGCCGGTATCGCGGAAGATCGCGTGCTGGTAGGCGTCGCCGAGATTCGTGCTGCCGCGGTAGTTCGGCTGGAAGACCACGAAGCCGGCGGAGGCTAGCAGTTGTGTCAGCGGCGAGAAGCGTACGGTCGAAGTCGCTTCCGGGCCGCCGTGGATCTGCAGTACCAAAGGATACGTCTTTGACTTGTCGAATCCGGGTGGGTAGGTGAGCACGCCGTCTTCGGCGAAGCCGTCGGGACCTTGCCATTGGATGGATTCGCTGCGGCCGAGGCTGAGCGAGTCAGCGAATGAATTCAGATTGGTCAATCGCCGCGGTTTCGCGCGTGTCGAATCCAGCATGTACAACTCGCCCGGATGCAGCGAGGTGGCGCCGATGAAGGCGATGGCGCCATGCGCCGATACGCTCAATGCGGACTCAACCTGCACGTCACCCAGATCAAGCACGCGCGCCTTGCCGTCGACAGGCTGTTGCCAAACAGTCGAGTTCGTGCCGAGATCGCCGAATGCCAACAGCGCCTTGCCGCCGGGCAGCCAGGAGAATCCACTGAAATTGCGCGCGAGTGCTGCAGTGGCGTCACTGGTCTTGCCGCCTGCATTCACGTACACCGCGTTGCCGTTGTTCTGGTCGCCATCGCGTGGGCGCTGGAAGGCATAACGCCCGCTGTCCGGCGCGTAGGCGAATGCGGTCGCGCCTGGTGCATCGACCAGCGTTTGCGGATTGCCGCCATCGATGCCCACCCAAGCGATGACGCTGCGGAACGACGGACCCCAGTACGGCGAGGAAAATTTCGTGAACACGATACGCTTGCCGTCGCGGCTGAAAGCCAGCGGCGAGGGATCGTCCTGATCGTTCTTTACGCTGAAGCTGCCTTGCGTGAGCCGCTTGGCCTCGCCGCCCGCGCTCGGCACGATCCAGATGTGCGCCGGCGCCAGCGCCTCGCGCAGCAGGAAATGGCCGTCGGTGACCTGGAACGACTTGTTGTGTTCCTTGATCGCCTTCTCGTTGATCGGCGCATCTTCGGTCACGAAGGCGATGCGCGCGCCGTCGGGGCTCCACGTGAATTCGTCCACGCCTTGCTTCGCCGTGGTGACACGAACGGCGTCGCCGCCGTTCATGGGCATCACGAAAACCTGCGGCTTGTTGCCATCGTCGTCTTTCGCGTCGTCGTCCTTGGCCGCTGCGTCCTTGGGCAGCGCTGTCTTGGCAAGGAAGGCGATGCGCGTTCCGTCCGGCGACCAGCGCGGCGAGGACACGCCTTCGCGCTCGAACGTGAGTGCGCGCAATGTACCTGTCTTCACGTCGACCAGATCGAGTTCGTGCTTGGACTTGTCGGTTTTCCAATCCGGCGTGGAACGCATCACCACAATGCTCTTGCCATCCGGCGAGATTTGCGGATCGCTCAAGCTGACGAGTTTGGCGACGTCGTCGAAGGAAAAATTGGCCGGCACGGCTGCTTGCGCGCATGCGCAGCTCAGCGCTATTGCGGCGACGATCAGGATCGAGGTTTTCATGCGCGTTCCTTCGATTTCGCCAGCGCCAGCCAGGTATCGACGACCGTGTCAGGATTGAGCGACACCGATTCGATGCCCTGTTCCATCAGCCATTGCGCGAGGTCCGGATGGTCGCTCGGGCCCTGGCCGCAGATGCCGATGTACTTGCCCTTCTTCTTCGCGGTCTGGATCGCCATGGCCAGCATTTTCTTCACCGCGGGATCGCGTTCGTCGAACAGGCCGGCGACGATCCCCGAGTCGCGGTCGAGGCCGAGCGTGAGCTGGGTCAGGTCGTTCGAGCCAATGGAGAAACCGTCGAAGATGTCGAGGAATTCGTCGGCGAGCAGGGCGTTCGAAGGCACCTCGCACATCATGATCACCTTCAGGCCTTGCTCGCCTTTTTTCAGGCCGAACTGGGCCAGCACGTTGATCACCTTGCGGCCTTCGTCGAGCGTGCGCACGAAGGGAATCATCACCCACGCATTCGTGAGCCCCATTTCCTCGCGCACTTTCTTCATGGCGCGGCACTCGAGTTCGAACGCGTCCTTGAACGTGGGATCGACGTAGCGGCTCGCGCCGCGGAAGCCGATCATCGGATTCTCTTCGTGCGGCTCGTACTTCGCGCCGCCGATCAGGTTGGCGTATTCGTTGGTCTTGAAGTCCGACAGGCGCACGATGACGGGATTCGGCGCGAACGCGGCCGTGATCGTGGCGATGCCTTCGGCGAGGCGGTTCACGTAGAACTCGACCGGGTCTTCGCCGCCGATGCGTTCGGAAATCTTCGTCTTCGTTTCGGCATCCTGCTTGGCGAATTCGAGCAGCGCCTTCGGATGCAGGCCGATGTGGCTGGCGATGATCATCTCCAGGCGCGCCAGGCCCACGCCCGCGTTCGGCAGCATGGCGAAGTCGAAGGCGCGTTCGGGATTGGCCACGTTCATCATGATTTTCAGCGGCGCCGGCGGCATCTTGTCGAGGTCTGCGGTGACGCGCTCGAATTCGAGGCGGCCTGCGTAGATGAAACCGGTATCGCCCTCGGCGCAGGACACTGTGACCGGCGCACCGTCCGGGATGGAGTCCAGCGCATGCCCGGTGCCGACCACGGCCGGCACGCCCAGCTCGCGCGCGATGATGGCGGCGTGGCAGGTGCGGCCGCCGCGGTTGGTCACGATGGCGGCGGCGCGCTTCATCACCGGCTCCCAATTCGGGTCGGTCATGTCGGTCACCAGGATGTCGCCGGGCTGCACCTTGTCCATCTCGCTGACGTTGTGCACCAGGCGCACGGGGCCGGTGCCGATCTTCTGGCCGATGGCGCGGCCTTCGGCCAGCACCTTGCCTTTGCCCTTGAGCTGGAAACGCTCGATTTGCGCGGCGCGCGCACGCGACTTCACCGTTTCCGGCCGCGCCTGCACGACGTAGAGTTTTCCACT